>NZ_JBFAIU010000031.1:0-37188 GCF_040654855.1 Asanoa sp. NPDC050611 | reverse complement strand
GCGCTCGCCTGGACCCTGCGCGACAAGCGGATGACCTCCACGCTGATCGGCACGACGGGCCCTAGTCCTCTTTCTGGCGGGTCGTCGAGCGGAGGCTGCGGCGGGGGGTCTCGTCGCGGCGGCGTTCGTTGACCGGCTCCGGCGCGCCGAGGCCCGTGACCCAGTCGACGTATTCCTCGTCGTGCTCGCCGATCGGCTTCTCGCTCTTGCCGCGGCGGCGGGGCTCGGGCTTGTCGGGCTTGTCGCCGCCGCTCGCGGTGTCGAGGCGGGTCTCGGTCGTGTCGGAGTTGCCGCCCTTGCGCCGGAAGCGCCCCCGCGACGGCGCGGAGCGGGTCTCCGCGCCCTCGTCGGCCTTCGGCTCGTCGGCCGCGGGCGTCGGGGCCGGGTCGTCGATGTCCCAGCTGCCCGTGTCGCCGTTGTCGCCCAGGTCGACGCTGCGCAGGTGGCGTTCGGCGCGACCGGACTTCCGCGCCGGACGTGGTTGCTCGGGTGTCCCGGGCTCGTCGGCGGCAGCCGCGGGTTGTGCTCGGGACGCCCAGGAGCGCCGGCTCGGGCTCTCGTCGTCGTGCCCGTGCCGCCCGGACGAGGGTTCGGCCGACTCCGTGTGGCTCTCGGCGGCGTTGCCGAAGGCCGAGTCGAATCCCCGGGTCGGCTCGTCCGGCTGCTTGTCGCGGTCGTCGCTGCCGAAGCGGCTGCTGACCAGATCACCGAAACCGAAGCCGCGCGGAGCCGGGCCCGTCGAGTCGCGCTCGCCCTGGTCGAACCGGCCATCGGGGCCGGACCAGGATCCGCCGCCGGGAGCCGCGCCCGTGGTGGGCCGGGAATCAGGGCCAGGCCCGGCGCCCGACGGAGACTCGGTGTCGGACTGCGGCGTCGTCGGCACGTCGACCCAGCCGCCGGCGGTCTCCTCGGGCGCGGCCGTCTTCTCCTTGCGGCGGAACAGCCCGCGCCGCTTCTTCGCCGGTGGCGCCTCGGCCGCCGGCACGGGCGTCACCTCGGCCTCCGGAGCAGCCGCCGGCTCGCCGGGCGTGATCGGGGGCGGCGGCGTCCAAGCCGGCGGCGCGAGCCGCCAGTCGGGCATCTCGCCGCCGCCGGTGTCGGCGCTGTCGCGCCGGCTCGTCGCGCCCGGGCGCTCGGACCAGCTCAGGCCGGCAGCGCGCTCAGTGGTGCCGGACCCCGTCTGGCCCGGAAGGTCGATCGGACCCAGCCCACTCTCGCCCGCCTGGCGCGGCACCTGGCCGGGCGTCGCCGGCTGCGGCCGGATCGAGGTCGGCCGCCGGGAGACGTCGTCCGGCTTCGCGGAGCTGGTGGTCGGTCCGGCCGGCACCACCGGCACGGACGCGGCATCGAACTGGGACGTCTTGTCGGTGCGCCAGTCGCCCGGCCCGGCCGCCGGCTTCCGGTCGAAGGGCCGCACCGGTGTCGGCTCGGGACCGGGCGGCGGCGAGACGATCTCGGGCTGGCGCGGCGGCGCGATCGGCGTCGGCGAGTGGAACGGCGGACTTCCGGCCGAGCGCTCCACGTCGCGAAGGTCCCGCGCGCGCCGCGACCCGGAGTCACGCTGGTCGCGGTCCGCGGAGCCGGAGCCCACCGGGTCGCGGCGGGACGCGCTGTTGCCGAACAGGTCGTCGCCGCCGGCCGCGGCCGGCTCCGACCGCGCGTTGCCGAACAGGTCGTCGCTGGACGTCGCCCGCTCGGTCCGCGGGTTGCCGGACAGGCCGTCTCCGGACTCCGCCCGCCCCGGGAGGCGGTTGCCGAACAGGTCAGTGCTGGCAGTCGGCGAGTCGAGCGAGCCCGTCGGGCCGTCGTCACCCCATCGATCCCGCCCGGCCCGGTCGTCAGCAGCCGGCTTGTCGGCGCCGATCGCGTCGAAGCTCTCCGTGCGCGCGGTGTCGTCGGCGGTCGCGCCGCTGCCGGCATGCCCAGGGAAGACCTCCGCGGTGTGGTCACCGTGCCGCGGCGGCGGACCGACGGTCTCGCGGTCGCCGGACGTCAGCTGCCGCGCCACCGCGGCCAGCACCGACCCGAGCCCACCGGCGGCCACCGCGATCAGCGCACCCCAGTAGGGGGCCGCCTGGTAGCGGTCGGCGTCGGATCCCGGACCGGCGATCAGATAGGCCAGCGCGAGCAGCGCCGGACCCACCACTCCGGACACGGCGACGGGGATCAGCGGCAGCCCGCGCCAGCGCGCGAGCGCACCGATGCCGGCGCCGACCAGGAGCGCGACCGCCGGCATCACGATCACGGCGAACCGCTGCGCCAACCCCTCGCCGAGCCAGGTGGCGTCGAGCACGCCGAGGCGGACCTCCGGCAGCGGGTCTTCGGGCCCCAGCGACGGCGCCACGGAGAGCAGCGCGATCACCCAGACCACCACCGTGACCGCGCCCAGGTTGAGCCCGGCCACCCGCAGCGACAAGACCGCCACCGCGGCGAACACGCCCACCAGCGCGCCCAGGGCCGCCGACAGGCCGGCGATCATCACCGCGTCGCCGGAGTCGATCGTCGCGACCCGGGCGGGCAGCATCGCGAGCGGGGAGACGGCGAGCGCGCCGACCCCGCCGGCGACCGCCACCGCGACCCGGCTGCCGACGCTCTCCGGCAGGCCGTCGCGGCGGGCCAGCCACGTGCCGGCCAGGGCGCCGGCGACCGCCGCCAGCATCGCGAACCACGCCACCCAGGCGAGGTGTGCCGTCCACTGCCCCGACAACTGCTCAAAGTCACGGGCGAACCGCACGACGCCGAGCCCGTAGGCAAAACCGAGCTGGCCGGCACCAGCGAGCAGGCCGACGCCGAGCGCCGCGAGCAGCACCCTGCCCCAGGTCCGATAGGCCATGCGGGCACGGTACGGCCCTCGCCAGCGGACCGCCACCCGCCAATTGGAGACTGTGGATAACTACGCAGTGTCAGAGGTTCTGGAGAATGCGCAGCGCCCGGGAGACCCGAAACATCACATCGCTGTCCGCGACATCGACCACGTCCGTGAACCACTTCTTCATCGGCGACGACAGCCGGTCCGGCATGACCACATAGGAGCCCATCGGCACGGCCAGTGGCGAGTCGCGGAGCAGGTCGGACTCGACCACCTCGGCCACGATCACGATGGGCACGTCGGTGCTGTTGTAGAGGTCCGAGCTGATCACCAGGCCGAGGCGTTCCCGGGCGCCGTTGATGCGCCAGATCTCGCCCCTACGCGGCACGCCCGTCGCCTCCGGCCAGGGCGTCCTGGACCAGCGCGACCTCCTGCTCGTCGGCGAGCGCGGCGGCCTCGAGGTCGGCCGCGGCCCGGCCGACCACGGCCGCGTGCGCCGTGAACAGCTCGCGGACCGCCTTTTCCCGGGCGGCCTGGTCCATCCACGCGGACAGGGACATCCCCTCGCGCTTGGCGAACCGGCGGGCCTCTTCGATGGTCTCGTCGGAGAACGAAAGAGTCACCTTGGCGGTCATACCAATGACCATACCAAGACCACCACCAGCGGGTACGCGCCAGAAATGCCGGGCTTAGCACTTCCGAAACAAACGGGACGCTCGGCCGAAACGGGGCAGCGGCACGCTTCCGGACATGTACCGACGGTCGGCTGGGACACCCTGATGGACCGCCCGATCTCGGCCGAACTGGCGGGTTTCACCGTCGGCGTCACGGCCGACCGGACCCGTGACGTCCTGTCCACCCTGTTGGAGCGGCGCGGTGCCCGGGTGGTCCTGGCGCCGGCCCTGCGGATCGTCCCGCTGGCCGACGACACCGCGCTGCGCGCCGCCACGAGGGCCTGCCTGGACCGGCCGCCGGACATCGTGGTCGCCAACACCTCGATCGGGATGCGCGGCTGGCTCGAGGCCGCCGACGGCTGGGGCCTGGCCGAGCCGCTGCGCGGGGTGCTGGCCCAGGCTTACCTGGTAACCAGGGATCCCCGGCTGAAGGGCGACCCGCTCGAAGAGACGTACACCGAGGTCATCGACCATCTGCGCACCCGGGGCGTACGCGGTCAGGTGGTGGCCATGCAGTTGCCGGGTGAGCGCCAGCCCGAGTGGACCGCCGCCCTGGAGGCCGCCGGCGCCACGGTGATCGAAATCCCGGTCTACCGCTGGGCGCCGCCGCTGGACCCGGCCCCGCTGCACCGGATGGTCGACCTGGTCACCGGCCGCCTGGTCGACGCCGTCACGTTCACCTCCGCGCCCGCGGTCAACGCGCTGATCCGGGCGGCCGGGCCGCGCACCGGCGACCTGCTCGCGGCCCTGCGCGAAGACGTCCTGGCCGCCTGCGTGGGCCCGGTCACGGCGGCCCCGCTGCGTCGCCACGGCATACCGGTGGTCGCGCCGAGCCGGGCCCGCCTCGGCGCGCTGGTCCGGACGATCATCAAGGAGCTGCCGCCGCGCGCGGTCAAGCTCGAGGTCAAGGGCCATGACCTGACCCTGCGGGGGCACGCGGCCGTGGTCGACGGCGCACTCAAGCCGCTCGCGCCGGGCCCGATGGCGGTGCTCCGCGCCCTGGCCGCCGAGCCGGGCCGGGTCTTCTCGCGGGCCGCCCTGCTGCGCACCCTCCCGAGGGGCGCGGACGAGCACGCGGTCGAGATGGCGGTGGCCCGCTTGAGAGTCGGTCTGGGCCTGCCTAGAGTGGTGCAGACCGTGGTGAAGAGAGGCTATCGGCTGGCTGTAGACTGACAGCGGCCACGGCCACAACCCCGTTTTGACCCTGCCTGCTCGCAGCAGGTATTGTTGTCTGCTGTTGTGCGCGATGCGTCATTCCGGCGTACGACCCCAGACACGACGACGAGACAAGGTAAACCTGTGCGTACGTACAGCCCGAAGCCGGGTGAGATCGAGCGTCAGTGGCACATCATCGACGCGTCTGACGTCGTGCTGGGCCGGTTGGCCACCCACGCGGCCACGCTGCTGCGCGGCAAGCACAAGCCGACCTTCGCCCCGCACGTCGACACGGGCGACTTCGTCGTGATCGTCAACGCTGGCAAGGTCGCGCTGACCGGCAACAAGCGCCAGACCAAGGTCGCCTACCGGCACTCGGGCTACCCGGGCGGTCTCAAGCAGGTCGGCTACGAGGAGCTGCTGTCCAAGCGCCCCGAGCACGCGATCGAGCTCGCCGTCAAGGGCATGCTTCCGCACAACAAGCTCGGCCGTCAGCTCATCAAGAAGCTGAAGGTCTACGCCGGCGCCGAGCACCCGCACGCCGCGCAGCAGCCGGTGCCGTTCGAGATCAAGCAGATCGCGCAGTGAGCGCGGACGAGGAAGCCACCAACATGACCGACATCAGCGCGCCCACCCCGGCCGCCGTCGCCGAGGCCACCACCGTGACGGCCACCGCTCCGGCGCCCGCTCCCGCGACCCGCGCCCCGCGCGGTGACCGCCCGATCCAGACCGTCGGCCGTCGCAAGGAAGCCATCGTCCGGGTGCGCATCGTGCCGGGCAGCGGCAAGATCACGTGCAACGGCCGTGAGCTCGAGGAGTACTTCCCGAGCAAGGTGCACCAGCAGCTCATCCGCGAGCCGCTGGTGACCGCCGAGAAGGCCGAGGCCTTCGACGTCATCGCCAACCTCCGCGGCGGTGGCATCACCGGCCAGGCCGGCGCGCTGCGCCTCGCGATCGCCCGTGCGCTGATCGCCAACGACGGCGACGACCGCCCGGCGCTCAAGAAGGCCGGCTTCCTCACCCGGGACGCCCGGGTCAAGGAAAGCAAGAAGTACGGCCTCAAGAAGGCTCGTAAGGCTCCGCAGTACTCCAAGCGTTGATCCACTAACCACACGGCCGGGATGTGTCGTCGCCCCGATGCGACGGCCGCCCGGCCGTTGGCATTCCCGGCTCCCATCACAGCGGAGGTTGTTCCATGGGCCGTCTCTTCGGCACCGACGGGGTACGCGGGAAGGCGAACGCCGACCTCACCCCCGAGCTCGCGCTCACCGTGGCGGTCGCGGCCGCCCGTACCCTCGCCGAAGTTGACCGTTCCCACCCGCCGCTGGCCGTCGTCGGCCGCGACCCCCGGGCGTCCGGCGAGATGCTCGAGGCGGCCACGGTCGCGGGCCTGACCAGCGCGGGCGCCAACGTGCTGCGGGTCGGCGTGCTGCCGACGCCGGCGGTGGCGTACCTGGTCGGCGAGACCAAGGCCGACTTCGGCGTCATGCTGTCGGCCTCGCACAACCCGATGCCCGACAACGGCATCAAGATCTTCGCGGCCGGCGGGCACAAGCTGCCCGACGACATCGAGCACAAGATCGAGGCGGCGATCGAGGCGGGCACCGCCGGCTGGACGCGCCCGACCGGCGCCGGCGTCGGCCGCGTGCACGACCTGCTCGACGGCGCGGACCACTACGTGCAGCACCTGGTCGCCTCGATCACCCAGCCGCTGGCCGGCCTCAAGGTGGTCGTCGACTGCGCCAACGGCGCGGCCGCCGACATCGCACCGGTCGTCTACCGCGAGGCGGGCGCCGAGGTCATCGCGATCCACGCGGAGCCCGACGGCATCAACATCAACGACGGCTGCGGCTCCACCCACCTCGACACCGTGCGCGAGGCCGTGCTGGCCAACGGCGCCGACCTCGGCCTCGCGGTCGACGGCGACGCCGACCGCTGCCTCGCCGTCACGGCGACCGGCGAAGAGGTCGACGGCGACCAGATCATGGCGATCCTCGCGCTCGCGATGCGCGAGGCCGGCACGCTGACCAGCGACACCCTCGTCACCACGGTGATGAGCAACCTCGGCCTGAAGATCGCCATGCGGTCCGAAGGCATCGGGCTGGTCGAGACCAAGGTCGGCGACCGCTACGTGCTGGACGAGCTGCGCGGCTCCGGGCTCGCCCTGGGCGGGGAGCAGAGCGGCCACATCATCATGCCGGCGTACGCGACCACGGGTGACGGCGTCCTCGCCGGCCTGCACCTGATGGCGCGGATCGCCGCCACCGGCAGGTCCCTGGCCGAGCTCGCGTCGGTGGTCACCAAGCTGCCGCAGGTGCTGATCAACGTACCGGTCGGCGACCGCACCACCGGCGCGCAGGCGCCGGCCGTGGTGGAGGCGGCCGCGGCGGCCGAGGCGGAGCTGGGCGACACCGGCCGGGTGCTGCTGCGCCCGTCCGGCACCGAGCCGCTGGTCCGCGTCATGGTCGAGGCCGCGACCGCCGAGACCGCCCAGGCCGTCGCCGAGCGACTCGCGGCCGTCGTGCGGACCGCGTCGCCCGCTGCCTAGTTTTTCCGCAGGCGGGCGACCGCCTCGTTGAGCACCGCCGGCCGCTTGCAGAAGGCGAACCGCACCAGGTGGCGGCCGGCGTCGACGTCGTCGTAGAACACCTGCGTCGGCACCGCGACGACGCCCGAGCGCTCCGGCAGTGACCGGCAGAACTCGACGCCGTCGGTGCCGCCCAACGGGGTGATGTCGGCCGTCACGAAGTAGGTGCCCTCGGGCGCCAGCACGCCGAAGCCCGCGTCGCGCAGGCCGGCCAGGAGCAGGTCGCGCTGGGCCTCCAGCCCGGCGCGGAAGCCGTCGAAGTACGCGTCGGGCAGGCCCAGCGCCAGCGCGACCGCGGGCTGGAACGGTGCGCCGTTGACGAACGTCAGGAACTGCTTGACCCGCAGGGCCGCCGAGACCAGGGCGCGTGGTCCGCTGGCCCAGCCGATCTTCCAGCCCGTACACGAGAAGGTCTTGCCGGCCGAGGAGATGCGCAGGGTGCGGTCGCGCATGCCGGGCAGCGTCGCCAGTGGCACGTGCGGCGTCGCGGCGTCGGTGAAGACCAGGTGCTCGTACACCTCGTCGGTGACGGCGTAGCAGTCGTGCGCCTGGCACAGCTCGGCGACCAGGGCCAGTTCCGCGCGCGTGAAGACCTTGCCGGTGGGGTTGTGCGGGGAGTTCAACAGGACCAGCCGCGTACGCGGACCGAACGCGCGGCGCAGCTCGTCGGGGTCCACCGCGTAGCGGCCGTCGGCGCCGGGGCGCAGCGTCACGGGCCGGCGGACGGCACCGGCGAGCGCGATCGAGGCCGCGTACGAGTCGTAGTAGGGCTCGAAGCAGACCACCTCGTCGCCCGGCTCGCAGAGCGCGAGGATCGCGGCCGCGACCGCCTCCGTCGCGCCGGCCGTGACCAGCACCTCGCCGTCGGGGTCGTAGTCGAGGCCCCAGAACCGTTGCTGGTGCGCGCTGACCGCGGCCCGCAGCGCCGGGATGCCGGGACCGGGCGGGTACTGGTTGTGTCCACCGTGGATGGCCGCGGCCGCGGCGTCCAGCATCTCCTGTGGACCGTCCGTGTCCGGGAAGCCCTGGCCCAGGTTGACCGCCCCGGTCCGCAAAGCCAGCGCCGACATCTCGGCGAAGATCGTCGTGCCGAACGGGCGCATCCGCGCGACCAGCGGATCCGTCACTGTGCCTCCTCGAACTGGCTCACCAGGCGCTCGATGCCGTCGAAAATCATCGTGAGGCCGAACCGGACCTCCAGCTCGAACTCCCGATCGCTCATCCCCTCTCCGGGGTCGTCGAAGACGCCCTCGTCGACGAGCGCGGCGAGATCCGGAAGCTGGTCCTTGTCGACCACCATGCGCAGCATCTCACCGTACGGCGGGTAGCCCGCCGCCGCGCCGGCCGCGCCGAGGTTGATCTCCTGTGACATCCGCACCTGGCCCCGGATGAAGGTGAGCAGGAGCATCACCACGCCGATGCGCACCTCGGCCGGCAGGTGGGTGCGGCGGAAGCAGGCCAGCGCCCGGTCGAGCCACGCGAGCTGGCCCGGCCCGATCGGCGGGGTCGGACCGAGCGGGACGTGCAGCACCCACGGGAACCGGCGGTAGAGGTCGACCAGCGCGTACGCCCAGCGCTCCAGGTTTGGTCGCCAGCCGAGGTCCTGGTCGGGCTCGGGCGGCGCGTTCTTCACCGCGCTCACGTCGGTCATCAGCTGGAGCAGCTCGTCCTTGTTGCGGACGTAGCGGTAGAGCGACATCGCCGACTTGCCAAGATTCTCGGCCACGCGGTTCATCGAGAGCGGGCCCAGCCCTTCGGCCGAGGCGATGTCGATGGCGGTGTCGACGATCTGCTCGATGCTGAGGTTGGGGCGCGGGCCGCGCTTGGCTTGTTCGCGGCGTCCCCACAGCACGTCGACGCCGGGTGGCAGGTCGGGCATTGCCCCATCCTAAAACTGCGTATAGCCTAAACCAATTCGTGTAGGGCATAAACAGTTTGGGGGAGGGCATGGACGCGATCTCGGTCCATGGGATTTCGAAGTCATACGGCCGCCAGCAGGTGCTGCGCGGCATCGACCTGAGCGTCCCGGCGGGCACCGTGTTCGGCCTGCTGGGGCCCAACGGCGCCGGCAAGACGACGCTCGTGCGGATCCTGGCGACGCTGGTCCGGCCGGATGCCGGTCGGGCCTCCGTGGTCGGGCACGACGTGGTCTCCGCGGCGTTCGAGGTGCGGCGGAAGATCAGCCTCACGGGGCAGTACGCGGCGGTGGACGAGCTGCAGACCGGGTTCGAGAACCTGTGCATGGTCGGGCGGCTGTGCCGGCTCGGGCGGGGGGCTTCCCGGCGGCGCGCCGGTGAGCTGCTGGAGCGGTTCGACCTCGCCGACGCCGGGCGGAAGCTGGTCAAGACGTACTCCGGTGGCATGCGGCGGCGGCTCGACCTGGCGATGAGCCTGGTGACGGCGCCGCCGGTGATCTTCCTGGACGAGCCGACGACCGGGCTCGACCCGCGCAGCCGGCAGCAGATGTGGTCGTTCGTCCGTGAGCTGGCCGAGGGTGGCTCGACGATCTTCCTGACCACGCAGTACCTCGAGGAGGCCGACCAGCTCGCCGACCGGATCATGCTGATCGACCACGGCGTGGCCGTCGCCGACGGGACCGCGGCGGATCTGAAGGTGCGGGTCGGTGGTGAGCGGGTGGAGCTCGAGCTCGCCTCCGCCGACGCGCTGGCGCTCGCCGTGGCCGACCTGGCTGTCGCCGCGTCCGGCGAGCGGTCCGTAACGGTCGCGACCAGCGGCACCGCCGCCGAGGTGCGCGAGCTGCTCGACCGGATGGACAAGATCGGCGCGACCGTCGACAAGGTCGCCATCCACCGGCCCACCCTCGACGACGTCTTCTTCGCACTGACCGGAGGTAACCCGCGATGACCAGCGCCTACTGGGCGGTCGACAACTCGCTCGCGATGATCGGCCGCAGCCTGCGCATCTCCGCGCGCAACGTCGAGGCGCTGCTGATGGCGGTGATCCTGCCGATCATGCTGATGCTGATCTTCGTCTACATCTTCGGCGGAGCGATCAACTCGGGCACGGCGTACGTCAACTACGTCGTGCCCGGGATCATCATCCTGTGCGCCGGGTTCGGCGCGTCCACGACCGCGGTGAGCGTCACCCACGACATGGTCGGCGGGATCATCGACCGGATCCGGTCCATGCCGGTGACCAGCTCGGCCGTCCTCACCGGACACGTGGTCGCCAGCGTCGCCCGCAACCTGGTGGCGATGGCCATCGTGGTCGGGGTGGGCCTGCTGGTCGGCTGGCGACCCGCCGCGGGCGTCGGCGGCTGGCTCGCCGCGACCGGGTTCCTGGCGCTGTTCATGCTGTCGATCTCGTGGCTGGCGGCGTGCCTCGGCCTGCTGGTGCGCAGCGTCGACGCGGCCGGCGGTGCGACCTTCGCGATCACCTTCCTGCCGTACGTCAGCAGCGCGTTCGTGCCGGTCGACACGCTTCCGACGTGGCTGCGCGGTGTCGCCGAGCACCAGCCGATCACGCCGATCGTGGAGACGACGCGGGGCCTGCTGATGGGCACGCCGATCGGGTCGAGCTGGTGGATCGCGCTGATCTGGTTCGGCGGGATCACGCTGGTCGCGTTCACCTGGGCGGCGATCCTGTTCCGGCGCCGCACCGCTTGACGCGGCGCCGGTCCCGTGGACGTCAGTCGAAGATCGTCGCTATGCAGAAGGCGCCGATGAAGCTGCCGCTGTCGGAGACGGCCTGCCTGCCGTCGACGGTGATGCGGCAGCTCAGGCCCTCGTTGTCGCCGCTGGCCCGGTTGGCGCTGACGGTCAGCAGCAGCGTGCTGTTGGTGCTGGTGAACTGGTGTTTCCACGGCAGGCGCTGGTTCTTGGCCTGCCGGGTCTCACCGGAGAGGTCGTCGACGTACTGGATGTCGGCCCGGCCGCTGCCGTTGATCTGGTAGACGACGGTCTTGCCGGCGATGCCCGGAAGGCCCGGAATCGCGGTCGGCAGCTGGTCGACGTCGTCCGGCAGCTCGAAGGTCGGGAGCGGGTCCGGGTCGTCCGGTTCCGAGTCCGCCGGGCCCTCCGGGTCCGGGACGGCCGGGTTGGTCGGCTGGGTGACGACCGGGTCGTCATCGTCGCCGTTGGCAACCAGCAGGACGCCCGCCGTGGCGATGCCGCCGCAGAAGAGCAGAGCAAGCACGACGACGAGCGCGATGATCGGCCCGTTGCCCTTCTTGCGCTTGGCCGGCTGGTCGTACGCGGGCGCCGCGTTGTACGGGTTGTACGGCGCGGACGCCGGCGTGCCGCCGTAGGAATAGGCGGGCGGGGGCGCGTAGGGGCTGGCCGGGGGAGCGGTGACCGGCTCCGGCGGCGCGAACGGCGCGTCCGCCGGGGTGCCGGGCGGCCGGGCGTAGGGGCTGGCGTCGGCGCCGGCTTGGTTGTAGGGGTTCGCCCCCGGAGGCAGGGGCGAGGTCTTGGGGTACGTCCGGTCGCCGGCGGGAGGGGTGTCGGTGGCGTAACCGGGCGGCGCGCTGGCCGGGTAGCCGACCGGGCTGCCGGTGGGCGGGGGCGCGCTGGGGTAGACGGGGGCGGAGCCGGGGGTGAAGGTCGGCGTGCCACGACGGGGGGCGGGCGGGCCTTGCTGCGTTCCCGGCGGCAGGGGGGCGGTCGGCGGCAGGGGGGCCGCCGGCTGCCCGCCCACGGTCGGCGGCCGGGGGCCGGGCGGCGGCTCGCTCGCCATGGCGGCGGTCGGGAAGGCCGAGGTGGTCTCACTGTCGGCGGGCGGCGGTGGCGCGTCGGCGGCCGTGCTCGGCGGCAACGTGAAGGCCGGCGCCGTCGGTTCGGCCGGCGGCCCGGAGGAGACCGGCGGGGCGCTGTCCGCCGAGGCGGCTTGTGCGGCCGGGGTGGCCGGCGGAGCGGACGTCACCGGCGACGCGGCACTCGCGGCCGGAGCCGGTGGCTCCGGGCTCAGCGGGGCGGTGGGTGCCGCGCTGGCGGACGGTGCCGGCGGCGCGGAGCGAACCGACGGCTCGGGGTGCACCGGCGTAGTTCGGTCCGAGTCGGCGGTCGGCGCCGCGGTCGCGGCACTGGCGGCCGGAGCCGGTGGCTCCGGGCTCCGCGGCGCCCGCGCCGCCGCGCGGGGCGGGGCGGAGGGAGCCGGCGGCTCCGGGTTCAGCGACGCGGTCTGCGCCGCGCTGGCGGATGGGGCGGTGGGTGCGGAGGGAGCCGGCGGCTCGGGGCTCAGGGGCGCGGTTTGCGCCACGCTGGCGGGCGGAGCCGGCGGCGCGGACGAAGGCTGCGGCGCCGGGCTCTGCGGTGCGGTGGCCTCCGGGCCGCTGGGCGGTGCCGGTGGCGCGGGCGGCTCCGGGGCCAGCGGTGCCGTGGGCGGCGGGTCGGTGGACGTCGGTGGCGCGGGAGAAGACGGTGCCGCGGGATCGGCCGGGGGCGCTGAGGTGGCCGGGCCCGGCGTCCGGGTCAGGGGCTCGGTTGGGGCGGCGTCCGTGGCCGGTGGGGGTGGAGCCGGGGTGTCCGACGGGAACGGGGGCGGCGGTGGATAGGCCCGGGTCTCATCCGACGCGTGCTCCTCGCCTCCCGTCTCGTCGGGCTCGGGAGGGGTGGGACGGCTCATCTGGCGCTCCAAGCGAGGGGCGCCGCGGGCGGCCACCCACGGCGCGGGTAGGACGCCGTCGAGCGTCCCGGAATCCGATGCCGCGGGCAAGCAGAAAGCCGTCAGGCGAGGGCTCGGCCCGAACGCGGCGATACGCGCCGACAGTACCGGTTGCCGTCCACACCGGCCGGTCGTCCCCATGCCGCGGGGCGGCTCCGCGACCACGGACCGTACACGGGGCATCGCTCATGTCAGATGATTGATAGGCACACTTTCGAGCACGCGGCATGAGCGATTTTCGGCTAGAGTCTGGCTCATGTGTGGAATCGTGGGTTACGTGGGCGCCCGGCCGGCGCTCGGGATCGTGCTCGACGGGCTGCGGCGGCTGGAATACCGCGGCTACGACTCGGCTGGCGTCGCCGTGGTCGGCGCCGACTGCCTGCTGACCGAGAAGCGCGCGGGCAAGCTGGCCAACCTCGAGAAGGCCCTGGCCGAGCGGCCCATCGACACGGACGAAACCCACATCGGCTCCGGCACCACCGGCATCGGCCACACCCGCTGGGCGACCCACGGCGGCCCGACGGACCGCAACGCCCACCCGCACCTGTCCCGCAACGGTCGGGTCGCCGTCATCCATAACGGCATCATCGAGAATTTCGCGGCATTGCGGGCAGAGTTGGAGGCCACGGGCATCGAGTTCGCCAGCGACACGGACACCGAGGTCGCGGCGCACCTGATGGAGATCGCCCTGAGCGCCGTACACCTGGAGAATCCCGGCCTCGGCGGCCCGCAGGCCCTCGCGGAGGCGATGCGCCGCGTGTGCCGGCGGCTGGAGGGCGCGTTCACGCTGCTCGCGACCGATGCGGGCACACCCGGCGCGGTGGCCGCGGCCCGGCGCAACTCACCGCTCGTGGTCGGCCGCGGTGACGGCGAGAATTTCCTGGCCAGCGACGTGGCGGCGTTCATCGAGCACACCCGCGAGGCGATCGAGCTCGGCCAGGACCAGGTCGTGCTGATCACCCCCGAGGGCATCGAGATCACGGACTTCAACGGCGCCACGGCCAGCGGTCGCGACTTCCACATCGACTGGGACGCGTCGGCGGCCGAAAAGGGCGGCTACGACTACTTCATGCTCAAGGAGATCGCCGAGCAGCCCCAGGCGATCGCCGACACGCTGCTCGGCCGGCTGACCGAGCACGGCGAGATCCGCCTCGACGAGGTGCGCCTGACCGACCAGGACCTCCGGGACGTCGACAAGATCTTCATCGTCGCCTGCGGCACCTCGTACCACACCGGACTTGTCGCGAAATATGCCATCGAGCACTGGACCCGCATCCCGTGCGAGGTCGAGCTGGCGAGCGAGTTCCGCTATCGCGACCCGGTGCTCGACCGCTCGACGCTGATCGTGGTGATCTCCCAGTCGGGCGAGACGATGGACACGCTGATGGCACTGCGCCACGCCAAGGACCAGAAGGCCCGCGTTCTCGCCATCTGCAACACCAACGGCTCGACGATCCCGCGCGAGTCCGACGCGGTGCTCTACACCCACGGCGGCCCGGAGATCGCGGTCGCCTCGACGAAGGCGTTCCTGACCCAGCTCGTCGCCTGCTACCTGATCGGACTGCACCTGGCCCAGGTCCGCGGCATCAAGTACGCCGACGAGGTCGGTGCCGTCGTCGCGCAGCTGCAGGAGATGCCCGACAAGCTCCGCACGCTGCTCGACCGGATGGAGCCGGTCCGCGAGCTGGCCCGGGACCTGGCGAACGCCGGCACGGTGCTGTTCATCGGCCGTCACGTGGGCTACCCGGTCGCGCTCGAAGGCGCGCTCAAGCTCAAGGAGCTCGCCTACATGCACGCGGAGGGCTTCGCGGCGGGCGAGCTCAAGCACGGCCCGATCGCGCTGATCGACCACGGCACGCCGGTGGTCTGCGTGGTCCCGTCACCGGCGGGCCGCGGCATGCTCCACGACAAGATCGTCTCGAACATCCAGGAGGTACGCGCCCGCGGCGCCCGCACGATCGTCATCGCCGAGGACGGCGACGAGGCGGTCCTGCCGTACGCGGACCACGTGATCTCCGTCCCCCGCACCCCGACGCTGCTGGCGCCGCTGGTCACCACGGTCCCGCTGCAGGTGCTGGCGTGCGAGATCGCCTCGGCCCGCGGCCACGACGTCGACCAGCCCCGCAACCTGGCCAAGTCCGTCACGGTCGAATAGCCCGGACCCGCGAGCCCCGGCGGCTGACCGAGCCGCCGGGGTCTGCCTGTCACCCGAGCAGGGCGGCGGCCAGGCGGCGATATTCCGGCATCGGCGGGTGGACGTCCGGCGTCGCGCGGATGACCTGGATCGCGACGTGGTCCGCGCCGGCGGTCAGGTATTCGTTGGCGCGTTCGCGGATCCGCTCCTCGTCGCCCCACAGGTAGAGGCTGTCCACCAGCCGGTCGCTGCCGCCGCCGTCGAGGTCGGCGTCGGCGAAGCCGAAGCGGCGCAGGTTGTTGGTGTAGTTCGGCAGCCCCAGGTAGCGGGCCAGGTGAGCGCGCGCCGTGCGGCGGGCGCGATCGCCGTCGGTGTCGAGCACCACGTTGATCTCGGGCGCCAGCAGCGGCCCGCTGCCCAGCTCCGCGCGGGCCGCGGCCGTGTGCGCGACCGGGGCCAGGTACGGGTGGGCGCCGGCCGTGCGTGCCGCCGCGAGCCGGAGCATGCGCGGCCCGAGGGCCCCGATCACCCGCCGCGCGGGCGGAACCGGGCGTGGCGCCGCGTCGAGGGCGTCCAGGTAGTCGACCAGCTTCGCGTACGGCTTCCGGTAGCCGGCCACCGACGGCTGGTGGCTCACACCCAGCCCGAGCAGGAACCGGTCTCCGCAGTCGGCGGCCTCGGCCGCCACGTCGGCGGCGTCGTGCTGCCACACGCTGAGGATCCCGGTCGCCACCACGACCCGCGAGGTCGCGTCGAGCAACCGCCGCGCCGTCGCCACGTCGGGCGACGCGCCGATCCAGATCGCGCCGTAGCCCAGCGACTCGAGCTCAGCGGCCGCGTCGCGGAAGGCACCGGCGAGCGAGGCATCCGGATCGCGGAACTCCCGGCTCCACAACCCGAACCGACCGACCGCCGCCCGCAGCTCCATGGTCACGACGCTACCCGCTGCCGGTCACTCCACTCGGGACTGGTGCTCCGGGCCCAGGGCGATCCGGGCCATGTCGGTGAGGGCGTCGTTGTCCGCGTGCCAGTAGCCGCTGTGGCCCGCCGCGTCGCCGGTGAAGACGCGGCCGCCGAAGTCCGGGTCTGTGGGGTTGCGTCCGAACCACAGGTATTCGTTGGGTTGCGGGTCCGGCCAGAGCGGGTCCGTCAGCAACGCCCGCGCGCGGTTGAACGGCTCCCGCCAGTCTGGCGCGAGGTAGGTGATCGGGTCGTCGGTCGCCGTGCTCGACCAGACGTGCTGCGGCGGCAGACCCAGCGCCGACGCGTGGTCGGTGCCCAGGCCCGGCGAGCCGATGAAGATCAGGTCGTCGGCGGCCAGGCCCGTGGTGCGCGCCGTCATGCCGACCGTCAGCGAGCCGTAGCTGTGCCCCACCACGCTCTGCTGCGCCGGCGGACCCTCATGGGTCGCGCGTAGGCCCTCCGCGAACTGGTGCAGCGCGGGACCCGCCGACCGCGCCTTCTCCGCGAACATCGCCTCGTCGAGAAAGGACGGCGCGTCGTAGTCGAGCCACAGCACCGCCGACGTGCGCTGGCTGGGGTCGACCGTCGCCGCGCGGGCGGCCAGCGCCTCGATGCGGCCCAGGTCGTCGCGGACGGCGCGCAGGTCGGCGGTCATGCCGGGCACGTAGGTAACAACGTTGTCCGCCGTGTCCGGGTCGCCGACCGCGATCACCACCCGGCCGTCGCCCGCCGTGTCCAGGCCGAGGAGATAGGCGCGCTCGCCCGTCTCCGCCGACAACCGGGTGGTGACCGCGTCGATCCCGGACATCAGCCCCACGAGCCGGTGGCTGGCGGCGACCGCGCCGTGCCGGGGCATCGCCGTCCTGACCGCCAGCGCCCGCTCCCGCACCAGCGCTGCCCGCTGCGCCGCGAGCAGCGACCGGTTGGCCTGATCCCGCGCGCCGACCGGGATGCCGTCGAGACGACCGACGTACGCCGGCTCGAACAGCACGAGCCACCGCCGCTCCGCATCGGTCAGCCCGGCCCACCACCGCCGCACCGCACCGGGCGGAGTGCCCACGGCCGGCCGGGACCTCGGGACACTGATCGGCCAGCCCGCGGCGGCCGCGGCACCCAGCCGATCCAGGTGCGCGGCCGTGGCGCGGTCGGCGTGCGTCGCCGCGTCGAGGGCGGCGGATATCCCGGCCCCGACCCGGTCGGCCGCGTGCAGCGCCGCCACCCGGTCGATCCCCGTGACCGTGACGTCCGGCGCCGTGCGGCCCGCTCGGTCGATCTCCACATGGGCCGGCCCGGCCGCCGCCACCGCGGCCGCGAGCATCCCGCGGGCCCGGGCCAGCGCGGCGGCGAAGCCGGCGAGCACCTGATCGGTCTCGACGAACGCCAGCCGCGCCGCGTCGAGCGGCTCGCGCAGCCGCCGCACGTGGCCGCCCGCCGCCGAACCGGCCGCGCCCCGCCACCCGTCGCTGACCCGCCCGGCCACCGCACCCAGCTCCTCGGCCCGCCGCCCGACCGCCACCGCCAGCCCGCCCCAGGCCGCACCCGCCGCCCGCCACGCCGCCGGATCGCACTGCCACAACTGCGCGTAGGTCACCATCACGAGACCCGGTGCAGCCGATGCGCGGCCCGCAGGTCGGCGTCCTCATAGGCGCCCGCCGCCTCCCGCAGCAGGCCGGCGGAGTGCGCGACCCGGGCCGCGGCCGTGCCCAACCCGGCTGACACCGCGCCGGCCAGGCAGGCCGACGCGACGCCCGACGACCACTCCGGCGCCGGCACCGACAAGCCGTCGGACGACACGGTGGCCAGCGAACGCGCCACCAGGTCGAGCTCGGCCGCCCGGTCGCGCAACAGGCCGGGCTCGACCCGCAGATCACCGTCCACGTCAACCTCCCAGGAATGGCGGATGACCCACGCTAGGGCGACGGCAAGCAGCGGAAACGGGCCTGTGGAAAACCAGGGCGGCGCGGCCGGCGGCGCTGTCCACAAGGCTTCCCCACCGCGTACACCGGGTGCTAATAGGCTTGACCGATGATCGTCGCTGTCGGGATCGACGTGGTCCTCGTCGAACGGTTCACCGGGGCGCTGTCCCGCACACCCCTCCTGGGTGACCGCCTCTTCACCGAGGCCGAGCGGTTCACCGGATCCGGCAATCAGCGTTCCCCGGAGTCGCTCGCGGCCCGGTTCGCGGCCAAGGAGGCCGTGGCCAAGGCGCTGGGCGCACCCGCCGGCCTGCGCTGGCACGACTGCGAGATCGTCACCGACCCGGACGGCCGGCCCTGGCTCACGGTCAGCGGGACGGTCGCCGCCGCGGCCGCCGAACGCGGCGTGAACCGCTGGCACCTGAGCCTCTCCCACGACGGCGGCATCGCCTCCGCGATGGTGGTGGCGGAGCAATGAGGCCGGCCTGGCGGGTCGCCGACGTGCGGGCGGCCGAAGACGCGCTGATGGCCCGCCTCCCGGAGGGCACCCTGATGCAACGCGCCGCCGCGGGCCTCGCCCGCCGCTGTGCGCTCCTTCTCGAGCAGGTGTACGGGTCGCACGTCACCCTCCTCGTCGGGGCGGGCAACAACGGCGGCGACGCCCTGTACGCGGGCGCCATCCTCGCCCGCCGCGGCGCCGCCGTCACGGCGGTGGTCCCCGACCGGGCGAAGGTCCACCAGGCCGGCCTCGACGCGCTGCGGCGAGCCGGCGGCCGGGCGCAGGACGGTTCACCACCCACTGTGGACCTGATCGTCGACGGCATCGTCGGCATCGGCGCCAAGGGCGGCCTGCGCAGCGGGGCCGCGACGATCCTGCACCGCACCCTGGAACGCCGCGGCCGGCACGGACAGCGCCCGACGATGGTCGCCGTCGACGTTCCCAGCGGCGTCGACGTCGACACGGGCGACGTACCCGGGAAAGCCGTCCAAGCCGACGTCACCGTCACCTTCGGCTGCCTGAAGCCGGCCCACGTGGTCGGCCCCGCCGCGCCCCTGTCCGGCGAGGTCGAGTTGGTCGACATCGGCCTGCGCCCCTGGCTGCGCGCCGATCCCGCGGTCCTCGTGCCGGACCGCGCCGACATCGTGCGGGCGCTGCCGGTGCACCGTCCGACCGACGAGAAGTACACGCGCGGTGTGGTCGGCGTCGCGACGGGCTCGGCGACGTACCCGGGTGCCGCGATCCTCTCCACGGCGGGCGCCCTGGCCGGACCTACCGGCATGGTCCGCTACGCCGGCAGCGCCCGCGAGTACGTCGTCCGGGCCCACCCCAGCGTGATCGCCACCGACCGGATCACCGACACCGGCCGCGTGCAGGCCTGGGTGGTCGGCAGCGGCCTGGGCACGGACGACGCCGCCGCGACCGCGCTGCGCACGGTGCTCGCCACCAGCCTGCCGGTCGTCCTCGACGCCGACGCCCTCAACCTGCTGGTCGGCGGCACGATGGCGGACCTGATGCGCGGGCGCAGCGCCCCGATGGTGCTGACACCGCACGACCGCGAGTTCGCCCGCCTGGCCGGCGAGGAGCCCGGCACCGACCGGGTCGGCGCGGCCCAGAAGCTGGCCGCCCACACCAACGCGGTGGTCCTGCTCAAGGGTGACCGCACGATCGTGGCCACGCCGAGCGGCACGGCGTACGCGAACCCGACCGGCTCGGCCGCCCTGGCCACCGGCGGCACCGGCGACGTCCTCGCCGGCCTGCTCGGCTCGCTGCTGGCCGGGGGCCTGCGCCCGGAAGTGGCGGCCGTCACAGCGGCCTACCTGCACGGCCTCGCGGGGCGGGAAGCGGCCCGCCACGGCCCGGTCACGGCCCCCGACGTCGCCACCGCCCTACGCCCCGTCATCCACGACCTCACGAGCGGGTGAACCGGAAAACGTCACTACCCACCAGTACGCTGGGCAGCATGTGGCAAGCCGAAGTCCGCGTCGACCTCGACGCGATCCGCGACAACGTGGCCCGGCTGCGCGCCGGCACGAGCGCCGCGGTGATGGCGGTCGTCAAGGGCGACGGTTACGGCCACGGCATGGTCCCGGCCGCCCGGGCGGCGCTGCAGGGCGGCGCGACCTGGCTCGGCGTCTGCACCCTCGACGAGGCCCTCGACCTGCGCCGGGCCGGCATCACCGCGCCCGTCCTGGCCTGGCTGCTCGCCCCCGGCCTGCCCCTGCACGAGGGCGTCGCCAACGACATCGACCTCAGCGCCGCCAGCCACGGCCAGCTCGACGAGATGATCACGGCGGCCCAGAAGGCGCAACGGCCCACGCGCGTTCACCTCAAGATCGACACCGGCCTGTCCCGCGGCGGCGCCACCGCCGACGACTGGCCCGCCCTCGTCGAGGCCGCCGCCAAGGCCCAGGCCGACGGCGCGATCGAGATCGTCGCCATCTGGAGCCATTTCGTCTACGCCGACGCGCCTGGCCACGAGACCATCGACCGCCAGCTCGAGGCGTTCCACGACGCGCTGGCCGTCGCCGAGCGGCTCGGCGTTCGCCCGCAGCTGCGCCACATCGCCAACTCGGCCGCCACGCTGACCCGCCCCGACGCCCACTTCGACCTCGTGCGGCCCGGCATCGCGGTCTACGGGCTCAGCCCGGTCCCCGGCGAGCAATACGGCCTGCGCCGCGCGATGACGGCCCGCGCCCGCGTGATGCTGACCAAGCGGGTCCCGGCCGGCACCGGCGTCTCCTACGGCCACACGTACACGACCGATCGCGAGACCACGCTCGCGGTCGTCCCGCTCGGCTACGCCGACGGCGTGCCCCGCCACGCCTCCAACGTCGGCCCGGTCGGCATCGCCGGCCGGCGGCACACCGTCGCCGGTCGGGTCTGCATGGACCAGATCGTCCTCGACGTCGGCGACCAGCCGGTCGCGCCCGGCGACGTCGCGACCCTGTTCGGCGCGGGCGAGCACGGCGAGCCCACCGCCGACGACTGGGCCGCCGCGATCGACACCATCAACTACGAGATCGTCACCCGGTTCGGGAGCAGTCGGACCCCACGGGTGTACGACGGCGAGGACGGTGAATGAGCACCCGACGCCGCGCGGGAATCGTCGGCGCGGTGGTCGGTCTGGCCGCGGCCGGGATCGCCACCGGGATCGCGGTCGAGCGTGCGGTCGTCCGCCGTTCGAAACGCGGCGTGGCTGACCCCTACGTGGACGAGCCCTTCGACCGACTGCCCTACGACGAGTCGCTCGCCGTCAACACCCCGGACGGCACCGACATCCACGTCGAGGTGGTCGAGCCGACGGTGGCCGATCCGGCGAAGGCGACCATCGTCTTCGTGCACGGCTTCTGCCTCGACATGGGCACGTTCCACTTCCAGCGCACCGCCCTCACCGCTCGCGGCGAGCACCGGATGGTCTTCTACGACCAGCCCGGCCACGGCCGCTCCGGCAAGCTGGAGACCGGCGAATACGAGCTGCCGGCGCTCGGCGAGACGCTGCACGCGGTGCTCAAGGAGACCGTCCCGGACGGCCCGCTGATCCTGGTCGGCCACTCGATGGGCGGCATGACCATCATGGCGTTCGCCGAGCTCTACCCCGAGTTCTTCGAGCACCGGGTGCAGGGCTGCGTGCTGATCGCCACCTCGGGCGGCCTCGTCGACGAGACCCGTCTCGGCCTGCCCGCGCTGATCGGCCGGGTCGGCGGCCCACTGTTGCCGCTGGTCAACAGCGCCACCCGGCTCACCGGCCCGGCCATCGACCGGGCCCGGATCGCCGCCACCGACCTGGCCTGGTTGCTGACCCGGCGGTACGGCTTCGGCGAGTCGCGCCCCAGCCCGTCGCTGGTGTCCTATGTGGAGAAGATGAACGCGCGCACCTCGGTCGACACCGTCGCCCGCTACCTGCGCACGCTCTTCACCCACGCCCGCTACCCGGCGCTGGTGGCCCTGGAACGCACCCCGACCGTCATCATCGTCGGCGACAAAGACATGATCACGCCGGTCGCGCACTCCGAGGAGATCCTCCGGCACCTGCCGGACGCCGAGTTCGTGAAAATCAACAACAGCGGACACGTCGTCATGCTCGAACGCGCCGACGAGGTGAACGCGACGCTCATCGCCTTCCTGGAGAAGATCGCTACATGATCGAGCTGACCACCGTTGACGACACCCGGGCGTTCGGCGCGCGGTTGGCCGGGCTGCTGCGCGCCGGCGACCTGGTCGTGCTCACCGGCCCGCTCGGCGCCGGCAAGACCGCGCTGGTGCAAGGCATCGGCGCGGGCCTGCACGTGCGGGGCGACATCACCTCGCCGACGTTCGTGATCGCCCGGGTGCACCGGCCCGACCGCGAGCAGGGCGGCACCGTCCCGCTCGTGCACGCCGACGCATACCGGATCGGCGCCTCGGCCGACCCGCTCGCCGAGATCGACGGGCTCGACCTCGACGCCTCGATGGACGACGCGGTCACCGTCGTGGAGTGGGGCGAGGGCATCGTGGAGCAACTGCGCGACGACCATCTGCGGGTACGCATCGACCGGCGCGACGACGACACCCGCACGGTGGAGCTCGAGCCGGCCGGCGGCGACTGGGCCGCCCGGATCGCGACCCTCACGCAGGACGCCCGGTGAACCTGACCGACCTGCTGCCGACCGAGTGGCAGACGGCGCTCGCGCCGCACCTCGACCCGGCCGCGACCGCCGACCTGGGCGCCTTCGTGGCCGCCGAGTACGCCGCGTCCACGGTGTTCCCGCCGCTGCCCGACCTGTTCACCGCCTACCGGCTCTGCCCGCCGGCCGACACCCGGGTGGTGATCCTGGGTCAGGACCCCTACCACAAGGCCGGCCAGGCACACGGGCTCAGCTTCAGCGTGCAGGCGGGCGTACGCGTGCCGCCGTCCCTGCGCAACGTCTACAAGGAGCTGGCCGCCGACCTCGGCGCCGCCGCACCCGACGGTGGTGACCTGCGTGGCTGGGCGACGCAAGGGGTGCTGCTGCTCAACGCGGTGCTGACGGTGCGCGAGGGTGCCGCGGGTTCCCACGCCAACAAGGGCTGGGAGGTGTTCACCGATGCCACCATCAAGGCGCTGCAGGACCAGCCCGAGCGGGTGGTGTTCCTGCTCTGGGGCGGCTACGCCCGCAAGAAGGCGGCCCTGGTCACGAACCCGGCGCACGTGGTGGTGGAGGCCGGCCACCCGAGCCCGCTCAACCCGCGCGGCTTCCTCGGCAGCCGCCCGTTCAGCGCGGCCAACAAGGCCCTGGCCGACGCGGGCCTCACCCCCATCGACTGGAGCCGTTCGGCGCCCGCCTAGCCAGGGGGTCTGTCGCGAAGTGCTGACCAGGCTGCGGCGGACCCAGGCGCCGCCTGGAACCACGCCAGTCACGGTGCCGCCTGGGCCTCGCCTCGCTCCGGCCCGCACTTCGCGACAGACCCTCACCGGATAAGGTGCATATCGTGCTTGCTCTCGTCGTCGACACCTCCACCCAGGCCGTGCTGGCCGGCGTGGTGGAGGTCACCGCGACCGACATTGTCGTGCGGTCCACCCAGCGCGTGGTCGACCGCCGGCCGCAGCACGGCGAGCGGATGGCACCCGCGATCGATCTCGTGCTCGAACAGGCCGGCGCGACCGTCCGCGACCTGGGCGCGATCATCGCCGGCACCGGCCCCGGTCCGTTCACCGGCCTGCGGGTCGGCCTCGTCACCGCGGCCAGCATGGGCCAGGCGCTGTCCGTACCCGCGTACGGAGTGTGCTCCCTCGACGCGATCGGCGGCGTTCCCGGTCAGGTCACCCTCGTCGCCACCGACGCACGCCGGCGCGAGGTCTACTGGGCGCTGTACGACCAGGACGGCGCCCGGCGCGCGGGCCCGCACGTCGACCAGCCCGCGCGGGTGGCCGAACTGGCCGCCGGCGCCACCGTGGCGGTCGGCGAGGGCGCGCAGGTCTACGCGGACCAGATCGGGCTCAAGGTGCTCGACGAGCCCCGCTACCCGCGGGTCGAGGCCTTCGCCGAGCTGGCCGCCGACCGGGTCCGCGCCGGTGCGCCCAGCGAGCCGCTCACCCCGCTCTACCTCCGCCGCCCGGACGCCGTCGCGGCGGGAGGGCACAAGCCGGTGCTGCGGTGACCGTCACCCTCAGCCGGCTGCGCTGGTGGCACATCGCCGCGCTGCTGCCGATCGAGCAGGACCTGTTCGGCGACGAGAAATGGTCGGCCGGCATGTTCTGGAACGAGCTGTCCAGCGGCCACTTCTATCTGGTCGCCGAGGACGGCGACCAGATTGTCGGCTACGGCGGCCTCGCGGTCAACGGCGACGAGGCGTGGATCCAGAACATCGCGGTGCGCCGGGACGCCCAGCGCCGGGGAATCGGCCGCCGGATGCTCGAGGCGCTGCTGGCGGAGGCCGAGCGGCAGCACGCCCGGGCCGTGCTGCTGGAGGTCGCGGTCGACAACGCCCCGGCCCAGAAGCTCTACGCCACCTACGGTTTCGAGCCGATCGGCGTACGCCGAGGCTATTACCAACCCAGTAACACCGACGCGCTGGTGATGAGACGTGACTGACGAACCCCTGGTCCTCGGGATCGAGACCTCCTGCGACGAGACCGGCGTGGGCATCGTGCGCGGCACGACGCTGCTCGCCGACGCGCTCGCGTCCAGTGTGGACCTGCACGCCCGGTTCGGCGGCGTGGTCCCCGAGGTGGCCAGCCGGGCGCACCTCGAGGCCATGGTGCCGACCATGCAGCGCGCGCTCGACGAGGCCGGCGTGACGCTGGCTGACGTGGACGCGATCGCCGTCACCGCCGGCCCCGGCCTGGCCGGTGCGCTGCTCGTCGGCGTCGCCGCCGCCAAGGGCTACGCGATCGCCGCCGAGAAGCCGGTCTACGGCGTCAACCACCTGGCCGCGCACGTCGCGGTGGACACCTTGGAGCACGGTCCGCTGCCCGAACCGGCGATCGCGCTGCTGGTCTCCGGTGGCCACTCGTCGCTGCTGCTGGTCGACGACCTGGCCGGCGGCGTGGTGCCGCTCGGCTCGACGATCGATGACGCGGCGGGTGAGGCGTTCGACAAGGTGGCCCGGCTGCTCGGCATGCCGTTCCCCGGCGGCCCGCCGATCGACCGCGCGGCCCGCGATGGGCAGGCCACGATCGCCTTCCCGCGCGGCCTGACCGCCGCCAAGGACCAGGCGGCGCACCGGTTCGACTTCTCGTTCTCCGGACTCAAGACCGCGGTGGCCCGGTGGGTCGAGGCGCGCGAGCGCGCCGGCGAGCCGGTGCCGGTCAACGACGTGGCGGCGTCCTTCCAGGACGCGGTCTGCGACGTGCTGACCGCCAAGGCGGTCGACGCCTGCCGGCAGCACGGCGTCGAGACGCTGGTGATCGGCGGCGGCGTGGCCGCCAACTCCCGGCTGCGCGCGCTGGCCGAACAGCGGGCGGCGAAGGCCGGCATCACGGTGCGGGTCCCGCGGCCGAAGCTGTGCACCGACAACGGCGCGATGGTCGCCGCGCTCGGGTCGCACCTGGTGGCGGCGGGGGTCCGGCCCAGCCGGCTGGATCTGCCGGCCGACTCAGCGATGCCGTTGACGCTCGTGAGTGTGTAGTGTCCGGCAACGTGATCGTGCGCATGTGGGAGGCCCGCGCCGAACCCGGCCGCCTGCCCGCCCTGGTCGAGTGGGTCTGCGACACGGCCCTCCCGCGGATCGAGGTCAACCCGCTGCACATCACCAGCGAGGTCTTCTCGTCGTCGGATGACCGGTGCGTCGTGATTTCCAGATGGCGCGGCGAGCCCGAGCGGCTGACCGCCCCGCCGCCGCTGCTCGTGGCCAGGCCACCGCACGAGTGGGACTTCACCCAGGTAGACCGATAATCGGTGGCGCCGCCCGAAGTTGATCATTTAACTTCGGCCATGCTATGCGGCCCTTACCTGTCGCCGATCCCGGCGAGCCCGACGTCCGGTCGGCCACCAGATACCTCCTGTGGCTGGCGGCCCGAAACTGGCGTCCGCTGTCCGCGGCGATCGCCTTCGCCACGCTCTGGATGGTCAGCCAGGCGTTCGTCCCGGCGACCGTCGGGCGGGCGATCGACGCCGGCCTGACCACCCGCGACCCCGGCGGGCTGCTCCGCTGGGGCGCCGTGCTGCTCGGCCTCGGTGTGGTCACCGGCGTGACCGGCATCCTGCGCCACCGGATGGCCGCGTTCAACTGGCTCTCCGCCGCCTACCGCACCGTCCAGCTCACCGTCCGGCAGGCCAACCGGGTCGGCGCCACGCTGCCCAAGCGGCTCGCGACCGGTGAGGTGGTCAGCATCGGCACCTCCGACATCAACCACATCGGCGGCGCCCTCGACATCACCGCGCGCGGCACCGGCTCGCTGGTCGCCGTGGTGACCGTCGGCGTGATCCTGTTCCACACGTCGGTGCCGCTGGGCCTGGTGGTCGTGCTGGGCGTGCCGGTGATGATGCTCGTCGCCGGCGGGCTGATCAAGCCGCTGCAACGCCGCCAGCAGGTCTACCGCGACCAGGAGGGCAAGCTGACGACCCGGGCCGGCGACATCGTCGGTGGCCTGCGCGTGCTGCGCGGCGTCGGTGGCGAGTCGACCTTCGCCGGCCGCTACCGGGCCGAGTCGCAGGATCTCCGGTCCGCCGGTGTACGCGTCGCGCGGATCGAGTCGCTGCTGGCCGCGTCCGAGATCCTGCTACCGGGCATGTTCCTGGTGCTGGTCACCTGGCTCGGCGCCCGGTTCGCGCTGCGCGGCGAGATCACCGCCGGCGAGCTGGTCGCGCTCTACGGCTACACGGCCTTCCTGGTCAGCCCGCTGCGCCAGCTCACCGAGGCGATCGACCGGATTACCAAGGGGCACGTGGCCGCCCGCCGGGTGGTGCGGATGTTCACCCTCGAGCCCGAGTTCCGCTCGCCGCCGGCGCCCGTGACCGCCGCGCCCGGGCCGCTGGCCGACCCGGAGTCCGGGCTCACCGTCCAACCCGGACGGTTCACGGCGGTGGCCGCCAAGGATCCCGGCGAGGCGGCCGCGATCGCCGACCGGCTCGGCCGGTTCGCCGACGGCGCGGTCACGCTGTCCGGCGTACCCCTGGCGGACCTCGACCTGACCGACGTGCGGGAGCGGATCCTGGTGGCCGACAACGACGCGCGGCTGTTCGCCGGGCCGCTGCGGGCCGAGCTCGACCCGTGGGCCGCGGGCGATGCCGCGATCGGCCGCGCGCTCGACACCGCGAGCGCCGGCGACGTGGTCGACGCGCTGCCGGACGGGCTCGACGCCGTCGTCGCCGAACGCGGCCGGGAGTTCTCCGGCGGCCAGCAGCAGCGGCTCAAGCTGGCCCGGGCGCTGGTCGCCGACCCCGAGACGCTGGTGCTGGTCGAGCCGACCAGCGCGGTCGACGCACACACCGAGGCGCGGATCGCCGCCCGGCTCGGCGCGGCCCGCACCGGCCGCACGACGGTCGTCTGCACCACCAGCCCGCTGGTGCTCGACCGGGCCGACGAGGTGGCCTTCGTCGCCGACGGCCGCGTCGTCGCCGCCGGCACCCACCGGGAGCTCCTGCGCAACCGGCCCGACTACGCGGCCGCGGTGACCAGAGAGGAAGACGAATGAGCGAGCGCAGCGAGCGAATCAGCCGGCTCAGTCGCGCGGGCTCGAGCCGGGCCTCGCGAAGCGAGGCGCGAGCATGAGCGGGCAGCTACCGGTCGCGGACGCGCGCGAGGTGCGGCGTTACGCGCGTCGACTGGTCCGGCGCCACCCGCGACAGCTCGGGCTCGTCCTCGGCCTGCACGGCCTGGCCGCCGTCGCGGGGCTGGTCGCGCCCAGGCTGCTGGGCAACCTGGTCGAGGGTCTGCACGCCGGCACCAGCACGCGCACCGTCGACGAGATCGCGCTGGCGATCGCCGGCTTCGTCGTGACACAGGCCGTGCTGACGCGGTTCGCCACGTTCTGGTCCGCGCGGCTCGGCGAGCGGGTGCTGGCGGAACTGCGCGAGGAGTTCGTCGACCGGATCCTCGCCATCCCACTGTCCACGGTGGAGCGCGCCGGCACGGGCGACCTGCTCACCCGCACCTCGCGCGACGTCTCGGCCCTGTCGCACAGCGTGCGCTTCGCGATGCCGGAGACGCTGATCGCGATCGTCACCGCCGCGTTCGTGGTCGGCGCGATCATGCTCACCAGCCCGCTGCTGGCGCTGCCGTGTCTCGTCGCGGTGCCGATGCTCTGGTACGGCACCCGCTGGTACCTGCGCCGGGCGCCGGCCGGCTACCTGCGGGAGAACGCGGCCTACTCCGACATCACCGACGGCATCAGCGAGACCGTCGAGGGATCCCGGACCACCGAGGCGCTGCGCCTGCAGGACCGCCGCCGCGCCCGCACCGACGGCGACATCGCCCGCTCCTTCGCGGCGGAGCGCTACACGCTGATGCTGCGCACCGTTTGGTTCCCGATCGTCGAGGTCGGCTACGTGGTGCCCGTGGTGGCGACCCTGCTCGCCGGCGGCTGGTTCTATCTCGAGGGCTGGGTGACGCTGGGCGAGGTGACCGCGGCGACGCTCTACGTGCAGGCGCTGGTCGACCCGCTCGACCGGTTGCTGTCCTGGCTCGACGAGCTGCAGGTCGGCGGCGCCTCGCTGGCGCGCCTGCTCGGCGTCGCCGGCGATCCCGCGCCGGTCGACACCGAGGCGCCGGCGCCGCGGGGCGAGCGCCTGGTGGCCACGGACGTGCGATACGCCTATGTGGAGGGTCGTGACGTCCTGCACGGCATCGACCTGGTCGTCGAGCCCGGCGAACGGCTGGCCATGGTCGGCCCGTCCGGCGCCGGCAAGTCGACGTTGGGCCGCCTGCTGGCGGGCATCCACGCACCGACGGCCGGCTCCGTCACCGTCGGCGGCGTGCCGCTGGCCGAGCTGCCGCTCGACGAGCTGCGCTCGCACGTCGCCCTGGTGACCCAGGAACACCACGTGTTCATCGGCACCGTCCGCGACAACCTGGTGATGGCCAAGCCGGGCGCCACCGACGACGAGGTGCGCTCGGCGCTGGCCGCGGTCGACGCGCTCGACTGGGTCGCCGCGCTGCCGTCCGATTTGGACACCGTGGTCGGCACCGGCGGCCACCCGGTGCCGCCGGCCCAGGCCCAGCAGCTCGCGCTGGCCCGGCTGGTGCTGGCCGACCCGCACACGCTGGTGCTCGACGAGGCCACCTCGCTGATCGACCCGCGGGCTGCCCGGCACCTGGAGCGGTCACTTGCCGCTGTGCTGCAGGGACGCACGGTGATCGCGATCGCGCACCGGCTGTTCTCGGCACACGACGCCGATCGGGTCGCGGTCGTCGAGGACGGGCGGATCACGGAGTTGGGTTCCCACGCCGAGTTGGTCGCGGCCGGGGGTTCCTACGCGGCGCTCTGGGAGTCGTGGCACGGCACCGACGGGCATTCGAGCCAGAAACGGCGAGAAAGTCCTTATTCGACGGTGGCGTAACTGGTCGTCCTTAACGGGTCACGGCCATGTAGAGCGCGAGTAACAACAAGGTCACGGCTGCGATTGCGAACAGCACAATCAGGTCACGGCGGACTGGGAGAGGCTTCTCAGGAAGCGGCGGAAGATCGCTGGTCACGACCGCTAGATCACGCAGAGTGCGGGCGTTGTAGGCATTTCCGACACGGTCCGTGAACTCGTCCAACGACAGTCGGCCGACCGCGGTGTGGCGCTGTAGCAGCTCGACCACGCGCTGTCGATCGTCGTCCGACGCACGAGTATCCAAAGTCAACCTATCCCCTCTCCGCGGGCGAAAGCGTACGCTCTGAGAGCGCTTTCTCGCCTCGTACGAACGCGCTGAAGCCGGTTCCAGTGCCGTGACCGGATCGTTACGGCAGCGTGTCGACCGCGCGAGGTTGCTCAACAAATGCGCGAGTATTTTGTGTTTCGGATCGCGAGGGTCCGGGAGGTCAACACTGCCGTTCGCCCCCGCGCGGTCCGCTCAACGGCCATGAAGGAGTCCAAGGTTATGCGTAACCGATTTCTGTCGGTCGCCGTCGCAGCTGCGGCTGTCGGCGCACTGGCACTTGCGGGTTGTGGGTCTGATGACTCAGGCAGCGGCGACGCTGCCGGCGGCGGAGGCGCCGCCAAGAAGGTCGGCGTGATCCTGCCCGACGCCGCGACCTCGCCGCGTTGGGAGGCCAACGACCGCCCGCTGCTCAAGGCCGCCTTCGACAGCGCGGGCATTACGGCCAACATCCAGAACGCCGACGGTGACAAGGCCAAGTTCGGCACCCTCTGCGACAGCATGATCAACGAGGGCGTGTCCGTCCTCCTGATCGTCAACCTCGACTCTGACTCCGGCAGCGCCTGCCTGAAGAAGGCACAGGGCGCCGGCATCAAGACGATCGACTACGACCGCCTGACCCTCGGCGGCGAGGCCTCGTACTACGTCTCCTTCGACAACGTCCAGGTCGGCAAGCTGATGGGCGAAGGCCTCACCAAGTGCCTGACCGACGACGGCAAGACCAAGGCCAACATCGTTCAGATCAACGGTGACCCGACCGACAACAACGCCGCGCTGTTCAAGCAGGGCTACGTCGAGGCGCTGAAGCCGAAGGTGGACAGCGGCGACTACAAGATCGTCGGTGACCAGACCGGTAACTGGGACGCCACCAAGGCCGGCACCGCGTTCGAGCAGCTCTACACGCAGAACGGCGGCAAGGTCGACGGCATCATCTCGGCCAACGACACCATGGCGCAGGGCATCATCGCGCGTCTGACCGCCAACAAGATCAACGGCAAGGTCCCGGTGACCGGCCAGGACGCCAGCAAGGAAGGCCTGCAGGCCATCCTCTCCGGCAACCAGTGCATGACGGTCTACAAGGCCATCAAGAAGGAGGCCGACACGGCCTCCAAGCTGGCGATCGCGCTGATCAACGGCGAGACCCCGGGCAGCGACCTGGTCAACGGCTCGGTCAAGGACACCGTCCTGAACAAGGACGTCCCGTCCGCGCTGGCCACCCCGCAGGCCATCTACAAGGACTCCGTCAAGGACGTCATCGCTGACGGCTTCTGGAAGGCCAGCGACATCTGCACCGGCCAGTACGCCGCGCTCTGCACGTCCGCGGGCGTTCAGTAACCAATGCCGAAGGGCCCGGCAGGGATGACCTGCCGGGCCCTCTGGGCGCTTAAGGCCACGGTTACTGCCGGGCCGGGAAACAACTAGTGAGGTGACCATGACGGTGCCGGAGGGCGCTGCGGCTACGGCGACGGCGACGGAGGACGCCGCGCCGATCCTGTCGCTGCGCGGGATCAACAAGAGCTTCGGTGCGGTCCACGTCCTGCAGGACGTGGACTTCGATGCATATGCGGGACAGGTGACCGCGCTGGTCGGCGACAACGGCGCGGGCAAGAGCACTCTGATCAAGGGGATCGCCGGCAGCCAGCCGTTCGATTCGGGGGAGTACGTCTTCGACGGCAAGCACGTCACGGTGACGAACCCCAAGCACGCCAACGACCTCGGCATCGAGGTCGTCTACCAGGACCTGGCGCTCTGCGACAACCTGGACATCGTCGACAACCTGTTCCTCGGCCGCGAGGTCACGAAGAACGGCATCCTCGACGAGGCGACCATGGAGCGCCGGGCTCAGGAGACGCTGGCCGGCCTCTCGGTCCGCACGGTCAAGTCGATCCGCCAGGTGGTCGCGAGCCTCTCCGGTGGCCAGCGCCAGACGGTGGCGATCGCCCGCGCGGTGATCTGGAACTCCAAGCTGGTCGTGCTCGACGAGCCGACCGCGGCGCTGGGCGTCGCGCAGACCGAGCAGGTCCTGCGGTTGGTGCGCCAGTTGGCCGACAACGGCCTGGCGGTCGTGCTGATCAGCCACAACCTCAACGACGTGTTCCAGGTGGCCGACCGCATCTCGGTCCTCTACCTGGGTCGCATGGCGGCACAGATGAAGGCCAAGGACGTGAAGAGCAACCAGGTCGTCGAGGTCATCACGACCGGTCGGTCGGATGCCATCGGCGGCATCACCAACGGCAACGGGGAGTTGAAATGACCGCCCCGACGAAGGTCGAGACGCCCGAGGAGCACGTCGAGCCGACGGCACCGACCAACCCGCTGTTCGCCGCGTTCGGCAACTGGTGGGCCCGGGTCCGCGGCGGCGACGCCGGCTCCCTGCCCGCGCTGCTCGGCATCATCGCGCTCGTCATCGTGTTCGCGGCGTTGCGACCCAACACGTTCACCAACGCGTTCAACTTCGCCAACCTGATCCACCAGGCGGCGGCCGTCATCGTCATCGCGATGGGCCTGGTCTTCGTCCTGTTGCTGGGTGAGATCGACCTGTCCGCCGGTTACACGGCGGGCACGGCGGCGGCGGTGATGGGCGTGGTGGTCACCCGCTGGGGCTGGTCCTGGCCGGTGGGCCTGCTGGCCTGTCTGGTCACCGGCGCCGTGGTGGGCCTGCTGATCGGTCTCCTGGTCGCGAAGCTCGGCATCCCGTCGTTCGTCGTGACCCTGGCGGCGTTCCTGGCGCTGCAGGGCGTGCTGCTCCAGTTGATCGGCGAGGGCGGCACGATCGCGATCCGCGACGAGACGCTGCGCGCGATCAACAACAACGACATGCCGGTCTGGTTGGGCTGGGCCCTGTTCGCCCTGGTCGTCGGTGGCTACGCGGCCATCGTGCTGCGGCGCAACGTGAAGCGGCGGGCCAGCGGCCTGACGTACGAGGCGATCCAGGTGACCTTCGCCAAGATCGCCGCCCTGGCGGTGCTGCTCGGTCTGGCCACCTACTGGCTCAGCGTCGAGCGCAGCCGCAACCCCGCGATCACCTCGCTCAAGGGCGTGCCGATCGTGGTGGCGGTGCTGCTGGTCCTGCTGGTCGGCCTGACCTTCGTGCTCACCAAGACGTCGTTCGGGCGGCACGTCTACGCGGTCGGCGGCAACGCCGAAGCGGCCCGCCGCGCCGGCATCAACGTGGGCATGGTCAAGCTGGCCTGCTTCATGATCGCCTCGACGCTGGCCGCGGTCGGCGGCATCATGCTCGCCAGCCGCGACAACTCGATCTCGCCCGGCACCGGCGGCGCCTCGACCCTGCTCTACGCGGTGGGCGCGGCCGTCATCGGCGGCACGAGCCTCTTCGGCGGCAAGGGCCGGATCGTGGACGCCATCCTCGGTGGCTTCGTGATCGCGATCATCATCAACGGCATGGGCCTGCTCAACCAGCCCTCCGCCGTGGTCTACATGGTGACGGGCCTGGTCCTCCTGGTGGCGGCAAGCGTCGACGCGATCTCGCGCCGGCGTGCCCGGTCCACCGGTCGGGTCTGACGACGGTCGACAAGGCCCGGTGGCTTCGGCCACCGGGCCTTTCGCCTTGAATGGGCTAAGCGGTGGCGATGGCCGCCACCGCGGCGCCGGTCAGGTTGACCAGGTCCGTCGGGGACAGCTCCACCTGCAGGCCGCGCTTGCCGGCCGAGACGAAGATGGTCTCGTGGCCCATGGCCGACTCGTCCAGGACGATCGGCAGCCGGGAACGCTGGCCCAGCGGCGAGATCCCGCCCGTCACGTAGCCCGTCGCCCGCTCGGCCGCGGCCGGCTCGGCCATCGCAGCCTTCTTGCCGCCCAGTGCCGCCGCCAGTGCCTTCAGGTCCAGTGAGCGGGCCACCGGCACGATGCCCACGCCCAGCTGGCCGTCGACGCTGGCGACCAGGGTCTTGAACACCCGGGGCGGGTCGATGCCCAACGCCGCCGCCACCGCCTCGCCGTACGCCGGTGTCTTCGGGTCGACCTCGTACGGATGCGTCGTGAACGGCACCTTCTCGCGCGTCAGCACCACCGTCGCGGGAGTTCCCTGGGCTCGTTTGGCCACCAGCAAAGGCTATAAGGCCACCGGCTGGGCCAGCACGGCGACCTGAGCACCCGCCACCCGGGTCAGCAGCAGCGAGGTCGATGCCGTCCCGGACAGCCGCAGGTCGCGGCGCAACTGGGCCGGGTCGAGGGCCGAGCCGCGCTTGAGGATCTCCACGGTGCCGATCCCGCGGTTCCGCAGCTCGGCCCGCAGCCGCTTGAGGGAGAACGGCAGCACGTCGGTCACCCGGAAGCAGCGGGCGAAGCCCGTCGGCACCGCCGCCGAGGCCCAGACGTACGCGATGGTCAGGTCGCCCAGGTGGCCGTCGACCAGCGCGGCGAACTCGGCGACCAGCCCGGCCCGGACCACGGCGCCGTCGGGGTCGTAGAGGAACTCCGCCACCGGGCCGACCGGAGCGGCCTGGACGCCCGAGCCGGTCAGCTCGCCCGCCACCCCGCCGCGCAGCACGGTCGCCCGGCGCGGCACCGCCGCCAGCGCGCCGCACCACAGCGTCGCCTCGACCACCTCGCGGTCGACGCTGACCAGCTCGATCTCGGCGCCGGCGGGCACGCGGGCCTGGTCGAACCCGGGCGCCACCTTGACCGCCAGCCGCGGCACCCGGGCGGCCAGGCCCTCGACGAAGTCCCACGGCGGCGAGTAGGCGGCCGGGTCGAACACCCGGCGGCCGCCCGTCGAGCGGCGGGCCGGGTCGCAGAACACCGCGTCGAAACCGCTGACGTCGAAGGTCACGGCGTCGCCCTCGACGACGGAGAAGAGGCCGGCCCCGTTGGCGGCCGCGACCGCGGCCGTCGTCTCGTCGCGCTCGACGCCGACCACCCGCATGCCGGCCCGGGCCGCGGCCAGCGAGTCCGCCCCGATCCCGCAACCCAGGTCGACCAGCGACCGGACGCCGGCCGCGACCAGCCGGGCCGCCCGCCGCTGCGCCACCACCGCGCGGGTCGCCTGCTCCAGCCCCGCCCGGGTGAAGAACATGTGACCCGCGTCGGCGCCGAACTTCGCGACCGCCTGCCGGCGTAGCGTGGCCTGCGTGAGTGCCGCCGCGGCCAGGTCGGGTGGCACGCCGGCGGCACGCAGCGCGGCGGCCGCGGCCAGCGGGTCACCGCCGGCCAGCGAAGCGGCCGCGGACAGGGCGGCCTCACCATCGGGGGTACGCAGGGCAGCCAGGCTCACACACCGATTCTCCCGGGTGTGGCGCGTTGGCACTCTCCTTGACGGAGTGCTAGTCGCGGAATAACCTGCGATTAGCACTCTCGGTCTGAGGGTGCCAACAACGCCAGGCAGGCCCGGCACCCGCGACGACGGACCCGCCCTGGTGGCATGAGGCAAATTGGCGCCGGCCGGATCCTCGGCCGGTTACGAACCTGATACCCCAGGAGGGTATGCCCGTGACTACCGCGACCAAGGTTGCGATCAAGCCGCTCGAGGACCGCATCCTCGTCCAGGCCAACGAGGCCGAGACGACCACGGCGTCGGGCATCGTGATCCCCGACACCGCCAAGGAGAAGCCGCAAGAGGGCACCGTCATCGCCGTCGGCCCGGGCCGGATCGACGACAACGGCAACCGCGTCCCGGTTGACGTCAAGGTCGGCGACACGGTGATCTACTCGAAGTACGGCGGCACCGAGGTCAAGTACGCCGGCGAGGAGTACCTGGTGCTCTCCGCCCGCGACGTCCTCGCGGTCATCGAGAAGTAAGCGACCAGAAGCTGAAGTGCGCGTCGCCCCGGACCGGTTCTGCCCGGGCCGGGGCCTCGCGCGTTTGAAGGGACTTTAAATGGCGAAGATCCTGAGCTTCTCGGACGACGCCCGGCACCTGCTCGAGCACGGCGTCAACACCCTCGCGGACACGGTCAAGGTCACCCTCGGCCCGCGCGGGCGCAACGTCGTCCTCGACAAGAAGTTCGGCGCTCCGACGATCACCAACGATGGCGTGACCATCGCCAAGGAGATCGAGCTCACCAACCCCTACGAGAACCTGGGCGCTCAGCTCGTCAAGGAGGTGGCGACCAAGACCAACGACGTGGCGGGTGACGGCACCACCACCGCGACGGTCCTGGCCCAGGCGATGGTCCGCGAGGGCCTGCGCAACGTGGCCGCCGGTGCCAACCCGAGCGACCTCAAGCGCGGCATCGACGCGGCTGCCAACGCGGTGTCCGAGGCGCTGCTCGGCAAGGCCTCCGACGTCGACACCAAGGGCTCCATCGCCAACGTCGCCACCATCTCGGCCCAGGACGCCACCATCGGCGAACTGATCTCCGAGGCGATGGAGAAGGTCGGCCGCGACGGTGTCATCACCGTCGAGGAAGGCTCGACGCTGGCCACCGAGCTGGAGGTCACCGAGGGTCTGCAGTTCGACAAGGGCTACATCTCCCCGCACTTCGTGACCGACCCGGAGTCGCAGGAGGCCGTCCTCGACGAGCCGTACATCCTGATCACCACCCAGAAGATCTCCGCGGTCGAGGAGCTGCTCCCGCTGCTGGAGAAGGTCGTCCAGGCCGGCAAGCCGCTGCTGCTCGTGGCCGAGGACGTCGAGGGCCAGGCGCTCGCGACGCTCGCGGTCAACGCCGTGCGCAAGACCCTGAAGATCGCCGCCGTCAAGGCGCCGGGCTTCGGTGACCGGCGCAAGGCGATGCTGCAGGACATGGCGATCCTGACCGGTGGCGAGGTGATCGCCCCCGAGCTCGGCTACAAGCTCGACCAGGTCGGCCTCGACCAGCTCGGTTCGGCCCGCCGCATCGTCATCGACAAGGACAACACCACCGTTGTCGACGGCCGGGGCAACGACACCGAGGTCGCCGAGCGGATCTCGCAGATCCGCAAGGAGATCGAGGCGTCGGACTCCGACTGGGACAAGGAGAAGCTGGCCGAGCGGCTCGCGAAGCTGTCCGGCGGCATCGCGGTGATCAAGGCCGGCGGCGCCACCGAGGTGGAGCTCAAGGAGCGCAAGCACCGCATCGAGGACGCGATCGCCGCCACCAAGGCCGCGGTCGAGGAGGGCACGGTCCCGGGCGGCGGCGCCGCCCTGGCGCAGATCACCACCGTCCTCGACGGCGACCTGGGCCTGACCGGCGACCAGAAGACCGGCGTCTCGATCGTCCGCAAGGCGCTCAACGAGCCGCTGCGCTGGATCGCCGAGAACGCCGGCCACGACGGTTACGTCATCGTGGAGAAGGTCCGCGAGAAGGGCTGGGGCCACGGCCTCAACGCCGCGACCGGCGAGTTCGTCGACCTGGGCAAGGCCGGCATCATCGACCCGGTCAAGGTGACCCGCAACGCGGTGCTCAACGCCGCGTCGATCGCCGGCCTGCTGCTCACCACCGAGAGCCTGGTGGTCGAGAAGCCGGAGAAGGCGGAGCCCGCCGAGGGCGGTCACGGCCACGGACACGGCCACCAGCACGGTCCTGGTTGCCGGCAGATCGTCGCCTCGGTGCTGCGCCGCGCCGACGAGCCGGGTGAGGCGCTGGCCTACTGGACGTCGCGCTACGGCCGCACGATCCCGAAG
>NZ_JBFAIU010000030.1:0-37404 GCF_040654855.1 Asanoa sp. NPDC050611 | reverse complement strand
CGATCTGGTCGACCGGAGGTATCCGGTCGTCCGGTGCGACCGGACCGGGATTCCCGGTCGCACCGGACACCGACCGCACCACCCGAAAGCCGAAAGCCGAGATCCACGAGCCGACCGCCGACAACAGACCAACACCACCGAAGACAGCACCGACCTTGGCGAACAAGGCATCTCGCCAGGGGGTCAGCCGTACCAGCGTCACACCGTTCGCGCCCACGAGCCGGTGCCCTATGGCGCCCGCCCACTGACCCCGGAGGGCACCATGAGCCGTCCGCCACACCCCCTCCTTCCTACCCCCGGCCCGGTCGCGAGCCCGCCACCCCATTGACCCCGGCATGAAGCGGGGGAGGCAGGGCCGCGACGCCGACCGGCCCTGCCTGCCAAAGCCCCGTCCGCCCGATCCGGCCCGGGTCCGGATCCGGCGTCGTTGCCGCCGACTCCGACGCCGTTTCCGGGGTGCCATCCCGAGACGGCCCGGGCGGGCGGGGCCCATGCCGGACACACCGCGGCCGGCCAACGCCGGCGCCATGCACGGGGGATGAGAAAACCCAGCACAGAAAGCAGGAGGGACACCATGAGCACGGGTGTCTGGCTGGTCGGAGCGCGCGGATCCGTCGCGACCACCAGCATGGTCGGGGCCTTGGCGCTGCGCGCCGGGCTCGCCGAGCCGACCGGGTGCGTCACCGAGCATCCCGATCTGCGCGGTTCCGCGCTGCCACCGATCGCCGACCTGGTGTTCGGTGGCCACGATGTCGTGACCACATGCCTGGCCAAGAAGGCCGAGACCCTCGGCGAGGCGGGTGTCGTGCCGCCCAGGCTGGTCGCCGCCGTCGCCGCGGACCTGGCCGCCGTCGAAGAGAACATCCGCGTCGTGCCCGCCGGTGGTACGCAGGCCGAGACCGCGGCCGCGCTGGCCGCCGACATCACCGGGTTCCGTGACCGGCTCGGCCTGGAACGGGTGGTGGTCGTGAACGTCTCCACCACCGAGTCGCTGCCCGAACCCCGCCCGGCCCACGACGACCTCGACCTGCTCCGGTCCGAACTGGACGCCGGCGGGTCGCCGCTGCCGGGCAGCTCCCTGGCCGCCTACGCCGCGTTCACCGCCGGTGCGTCCTACGTGGACTTCACCCCGTCGACCGGCGCGCGGCTGCCCGCGCTGGACGCGCTGGCCCGGCAGAGCGGCCTCCCGTACGCCGGACACGACGGCAAGACCGGCGAGACCCTCGTGAAATCGGTGCTCGCGCCGATGTTCGCCCACCGCAACCTGGCCGTGCGCAGCTGGTCCGGCCTCAACCTGCTCGGCGGCGGCGACGGCGCCAACCTGGCCGCGCCCGGGCCCAACGCCGCCAAGTCCGCGAGCAAGCAGCGCGTCCTGGCGGAGACCCTCGGCTACGAGCCGGAGGGCAACACCCGCATCGAGTTCGTCGACGACCTCGGCGACTTCAAGACCGCCTGGGACCTCGTCAGCTTCGCCGGCTTCCTCGGCGTGCGGATGCGGATGGAGTTCTCCTGGCACGGCTGTGACTCCGCGCTCGCCGCGCCACTGGTGCTGGACCTGGCGCGGCTGACCAGCGCCGCACACCGGGCCGGCCGGCAGGGACCCCTGACCGAGCTGGCCTTTTTCTTCAAGGACCCGATCGGCGACGTGCCGCACGGCCTGGCCGAGCAGTGGTCCCTGCTGCACGGCTTCGTCAAGGGGCTCGCCTGATGCTCCGCGATTACGCCGAACTGGTACGGGCGCCCGCCGGGCTCTCGGTGCCCGGTGACGTGGTGGCGGGCGCGGCGGCGGCGGGCGCGTTGAGTGCCCGCACGCCCGCCCTTGCCGGGTCGTCCGTGCTGCTCTACTGGGCCGGCATGGCCGCCAACGACTGGGCCGACCGGGAGCTCGACGCCAAGGAGCGCCCGGAACGCCCGATACCCAGCGGCCGGATCGCGCCCGCACAGGCCCTCGCCGTCGCGGCCGGGCTGACCGGGGCCGGCATCGCGATGGCCGCACTGGCCGGCGGCCGCCGGGCCCTGACCGTCGCGGTCCCGCTGGCCACCGCGGTCTGGGCCTACGACCTCAAGGCGAAGAACACCCCCGCCGGCCCGGCCGTGATGGCCGCCTGCCGGGGCCTCGACGTGCTGCTCGGCGCCACCGGCGGCCGGACGCGGGCGGCCCTGCCCGCCGCGCTCCTGGTGGCCGCGCACACGTACACGGTCACCGCCCTGTCCCGGAAAGAGGTCTCCGGCGCCGACCACACGCTGCCGGTCGCGACGCTGGTCGGCACCGCGGCCGTGACCGCGGCCGCCGTCCGCCGGCGCCGGCAACGGGGCTGGCGTGCCCTGGTGCCGGCGGCGCTGGCCGGCTGGTACGCCGCCCGCTACGGCGCCGCGCAGGTCAAGGCCGCCGTCGATCCGTCGGCACCGACCGTTCGGGCCGCGGTCGGTGCCGGCATCACCTCGCTGCCGGCCCTGCAGGGCGCGCTGGCCGCGGGCGCCGGCGCCGCCGCACCCGGTGCGCTCGTCGCGGCCGCCATGCCGCTGGCCCGGCGGCTGACCCGGAAGGTGGCGGCCACATGAGGTTCGGTTACGGGACCAACGGGTTCGCCAACCACCGGCTCGACGACGCCCTCGCGGTGATCGCCGACCTGGGCTACGAGGGCGTCGCGCTCACCCTCGACCACGACCATCTCGACCCGTTCGCGCCGGACCTGCCGGCCCGGGTCGCCGCGGTCGCCAACCGGCTCGCCGAGCTCGGCCTGGGCGTGGTGATCGAGACGGGCGCCCGCTACCTGCTCGACCCCTGGCACAAGCACGCGCCGACGCTGCTGCACGACGACCCGGCCCTGCGGATCGAGTTCCTGCGCCGGGCCGTCGCGGTCGGCGCCGACCTGGGCGCCGAGGCGGTCTCGTTCTGGAGCGGCATCCGTCCGCGGGCCGTCGACCCGGACACCGCCTGGCAACGGCTCGTCGACGGCTGCGCCACCACGCTCAAGGAGGCGCAGGACCGGGGCGTCACGCTCGGCTTCGAGCCGGAGCCCGGCATGTTCGTCGAGGACATCGCCGGCTGGCGCCGGCTGCACGACGCCCTCGGCGCACCGGCGGCCTTCGGCATCACCCTCGACATCGGACACTGCCGCTGCCTGGAGCCCGACCCGGTGCCGGACTGCGTCACCGCGGTCGCCGACCATCTGGTCAACGTGCAGATCGACGACATGCGGCGGGGCACGCACGAACACCTCGAGTTCGGCACCGGCGAGATCGACTTCCCGCCCGTGCTGCGCGCCCTCGACGCGGCCGGCTACACCGGGCTCGTCGCGGTCGAGCTGCCCCGGCACTCGCACGCCGCGCCGGACGTCGCCGCCCGGTCCATCGACTTCCTCCGTAAGGCCGCCGAGACGGGAGAGGAGCCGCGATGAAACCCAACGAACTGCGAGCAGCACTGCCACCGGCCGCGGTCGGCTGGGTCGACGAGGCCGTCAGCCAGGTCGAGACCGATCCGGGCGCGATCGCCCGCCTGTTTCCCCGCGCGGCCCGCGCCTGCGGCCGCGTACCCCTGCCTGGTTCGTCCGGCTGGACCGCCGACGAGGCCGCCCGCGCGCTGCTCCTCGCCGCGCTCCCGGGCGACCAGGTGGCCGCCGAGGCGGACCGGCTCTACCGCTACGGCGACGCCGACGAGAAACGCGCCGTGCTGCGGGCGCTGCCGCTGCTGCCCGTCGGTGACACGGCCGTGCCGCTGCTGCACGACGCGCTCCGCACCAACGACACCCGCCTGGTCGGCGCCGCCCTCGGCCCGTACGCCGCCCACCTGGACGCCGCCACCTGGCGGCAGGCGGTGCTCAAGTGCGTGTTCATGGGCCTGCCGCTGTCCATCGTGGACCGCCTCGACGAGCGCGGCGACGAGGAGCTGCGGGTGATGCTCGCCGGGCTGGCGGAGGAACGGGCCGCCGCCGGACGACCGATGGCGGCCGACGCCATCGGACTGCTCAACCGGTTGTCCGGCACAGCGTTGCGGAAGGAGGCGTGATGCGCATCTTCGACCCACACATCCACATGACCTCGCGCACCACCGACGACTACGAGCGGATGGCGGCCGCCGGCGTGCGGGCGCTCGTCGAGCCCGCGTTCTGGCTGGGCCAGCCGCGCACCTCGGTCGGCTCGTTCACCGACTACTTCGACTCGCTGGTCGGCTGGGAGCCCTTCCGGGCCAGCCAGTTCGGCATCCGCCACCACGCCACCATCGCGCTGAACCCCAAGGAGGCCAACGACCCGCGCTGCGTCGGCGTCCTCGACGTGTTGCCGCGCTACCTCGAGAAGGACCGTGTGGTCGCGGTCGGCGAGATCGGCTACGACTCCATGACCGCCGAGGAGGACACGGCGTTCGCCGCGCAGCTCCAGCTCGCCATCGCCCACGAGCTGCCGGCCCTCGTACACACGCCGCACCGCGACAAGGCCCGCGGCACCGAACGCAGCATCAAGGTCGTCGCGGAGTCCGGCATCGAGCCGGGCCGCGTGGTCATCGACCATCTCAACGAGGTGACGGTCAGGACGGTCAAGGAGTCCGGCTGCTGGGCCGGCTTCTCGATCTACCCCGACACCAAGATGTCGCCACCGCGGATGGTCGAGATCCTCAAGGAGTTCGGCACCGAGCGGGTGCTGGTCAACTCCGCCGCCGACTGGGGCCGCTCCGACCCGCTGCTGACCCGCGAGACCGTCGACCTGATGCTGGCCGGCGGGTTCGGCGAGGACGACGTCGACCTCGTCTTCTGGCGCAACCCCGTCGAGTTCTACGGCCAGTCCGGCAAGCTGGAGCTGGACGACGCCGCACCGGAGAACCTGTTCGAGGGCAACTCGATCCTGCGCGGGGGCAGCTGATGCGCCTACGCCACCGGGACGGCCAGACCGTCCACCTCAGCTACTGCACCAACGTGCACCCCGCGGAGGACTTCGCCGGGATCGTCGCCCAGCTCGACACGTACGCCACCAGGGTGCGCGAACGGCTCGGCGCCGACCTGCTCGGCCTCGGGCTGTGGCTGCCCGCCCCGGTCGCGGCCGAGCTGGCCGACCAGGGCCGGCTGCGCCGGCAACTGCGGGCCGAGGTGGACGCCCGCGGCCTGGAGGTGGTCACCCTCAACGGCTTCCCCTACCAGGCGTTCCACGCCCCCGTGGTCAAGCAGGCCGTCTACCATCCCGACTGGACCACGCCGGCCCGCCTGGACTACACCCTCGACCTGGCCCGGATCCTGCTCGACCTGATGCCCGACGACGCCAGCCGCGGCTCGATCTCCACGCTGCCGTTCGCCTGGCGCGGGCCGTGGGACCCGGCGCAGGCCGGCGCGGCCCAGCGGATCCTGGAGCGGCTCAGCTCCGGCCTGGCGAGGATGGCCTGGGAGACCGGCCGGGCGGTACGCGTCGCGTTCGAGCCCGAGCCCGGCTGCGTCGTGGAGTCCACCGCGCAGGCGGTCCGGCACCTGGCCGACATCGACACCGACCGGATCGGCGTCTGCCTCGACCTGGCCCACCTCGCCTGCGCGTGGGAGGAGCCGGCGGAGGCGGTCGGCCGGCTGCGGGCCGCCGGCATCCCCGTGGTGAAAGTGCAGGTGTCCGCGGCGCTGGAGGCCGCCGACCCGGTCGCCGCGCACGACACGCTCCGGGAGTACGTGGAGCCGCGCTTCCTGCACCAGACCCGGTCCACCGCGACGGCTTCAGCACAGGATCCCGCCGACCCGGCCAGCGCGGCCGACGACCTCGACGAGGCGCTCGACCGCGGCCTCGACGGCGCCTGGCGCGTGCACTACCACGTGCCGCTGCACGCCGCCCCGATGCCGCCGCTGACCTCGACCGTGCCGGTGCTGAAACAGGCGCTCGGCGAGCTGGTCGGCGGCCCCACGGCGCTCTGCGACCACCTCGACGTCGAGACGTACACCTGGGGCGTGCTGCCGCCCGCCCGCCGCCCGGACGGCGACGCGGCGCTGGCGGACGGCATCGCCGCCGAGCTGGCCTTCGCCCGGGACACCCTGGTCGACCTGGGCCTTTCCGAGACAGCGGGAGCACGATCATGAGCCCGACACCACTGGTCGTCATCAACGTCGTCGGGCTGACCCCACGGCTGCTCAAGCGGATGCCCCGGCTGCGCGGCGTCGCCGAGCGCGGCTTCGAGGCCGAGCTGGGCACCGTCCTGCCCGCGGTCACCTGCTCGGCGCAGGCCACGTTCCTCACCGGCGAGCCACCCACCGGCCACGGCATCGTCGGCAACGGCTGGTACTTCCGCGACCTCGGCGAGGTGTTCCTCTGGCGGCAGCACCACGCGCTGATGGGCGGCGAGAAGGTCTGGCAGGCCGCCCGCCGCGTGCATCCCGGCTACACCGTGGCCAACGTCTGCTGGTGGTACGCGATGGGCGCCGACGTCGACTGGACCGTCACGCCCCGGCCCATCTACTACGCGGACGGCCGCAAGGAGCCCGACTGCTACACGGACCCGCCGGAGCTGCACGACGAGCTGACCGGCGCGCTCGGCGACTTCCCCCTGTTCACGTACTGGGGCCCGAACGCCGGCATCGCCTCGTCCCGGTGGATCCGCCGGGCGGCCGAGCAGCTGCTGGCCACGCACCTGCCCGACCTGACGCTGGTCTACCTGCCGCACCTGGATTACGACCTGCAGCGGTACGGCCCCGGCGCGCCCCAGGCCGCGGCCGCCGCGGCGGCCCTCGACGCCGAGATCGGCCCGCTGCTCGATGCCGCCGAACGCCGCGGCGCGACCGTGGTCGTGCTCTCGGAGTACGGCATCACCGACGTGTCCCGCCCGGTCGACGTCAACCGCCTGCTGCGGTCCGAGGGGTTCCTGCGGGTCTACACCCAGGACGGCATGGAGTACCTCGACCCGTGGACCTCGCGGGCGTTCGCGGTGGCCGACCACCAGGTCGCGCACGTGTACGTGAAGGACAAGGCCGACATCCCGGCGGTACGCAAGCTCTGCGAGGCGCTGCCCGGCGTCGCGGAGGTGCTCGACGCGGACGGCAAGGCAGCCGCGGGCCTCGACCACGAGCGGGCCGGCGAGCTCGTGCTGGTCGCCGAGCCGGACGCCTGGTTCACGTACTACTACTGGCTCGACGACGCCCGCGCTCCCGACTTCGCGCGGCTCGTGGAGATCCACCGCAAGCCCGGGTACGACCCGGCGGAGCTGTTCTTCGATCCGGAGAACCCGGGGAAGGCCAAGGGCCGCGCCGCGGTCGCGCTGGCCCGCAAGAAGCTCGGCATGCGCTACCTGATGAGCGTGGTCGGGCTCGACGCGGGCGCGCGTGCGGTGCGCGGGTCGCACGGCCGGCTGCCGGCGGATCCCGCCGACGGTCCCGTGCTGCTCTGCTCCGATCCGACGGTCGCACAGGACCGGTTCGCCGCGACCGAGGTCAAGGAACTGTTGCTGCGCCTGGCCGGAGTGACCCCGGCTGGTGCCAAGGAGGGATGATGACGGTCGACGTCCGACCCATGGACGCCGCGGAGCTGCGCGCGCGGTTCGACGCCGAGCTGGCCGCGTTCCTGGAACGCCAGGATCCGGACTGGCCCGACGGCGCGCCGCGCGGCGTCTTCACGACGCTGCACCGCTTCGTGCTGGCCGGCGGCAAGCGCCTGCGGCCGCTGTTCTGCTACTGGGGTTGGCGTTCGGCCGGGGGTGCCGACGGCGCCCCGATCATCGCGGCGTCGGCGGCGCTGGAGCTGTTCCATGCGTTCGCCCTGATCCACGACGACATCATGGACGGCTCCGACCGCCGGCGCGGCGAGCCGTCGGTGCACCGGCTCTTCGCCGACCTGCACACCCGCTCGTCATGGCGGGGCGACCCGGCCTCGTACGGGCGCAACACCGCCCTGCTCTGCGGTGACCTCTGCGCCGCCTGGGCCGACCAGATGTTCCACGAGTGCGGCCTGAGCGCGGAACAGGTGCACAAGGGGTACGGCGTCTTCGCGATCATGCGCACCGAGGTGATCGCCGGGCAGTACCTGGACCTGGTCTCCGGCGTCGGCGACGGCTCGGTGGCCAGCGCGCTCACGGTGATCCGGATGAAGGCCGCCCGCTACACGGTCACCCGGCCGCTGCAGATCGGCGCGGCGCTGGCCGGTGCCGGCGAGGAGGCTCTGGCGGCGCTCGCGGCGTTCGGCGACCCGTTGGGCGACGCGTTCCAGCTCCGCGACGACGTGCTCGGCGTGTTCGGCGACCCGGCGGTGACCGGTAAGTCCATCCTGGACGACCTGCGTGAGGGCAAGCCCACGGTGATGATGGCGCTGGCGCGTGGCAGCGCCGACCGCGACCAGCAGCGCCGGCTCAAGGAGCTGTTCGGCAACCCCGACCTCGATCCCGCGGGCGCCGCCGAGCTGCGGCAGATCATCATCGACACCGGAGCCCTGGACCGGATCGAGCAGATGATCAAGGTGCGTACGGACGCGGCGCTCGGCGCGCTCGCGGACGCGCCGGTCTCGGCGGAGGCCCTTCCGGTGCTCACCGCCCTGGCCGCCGAGGCCGTCGACCGGCAGCTCTAGACCAACTTTTCGCCGGATCAGCGAAAGTGGCACCGGTAGCGACAGAAGCTATAGACACATGTCCCTGAACTAATTTACTGTGTCGTCCACCGCGGTTTACAGGATTGGAATCCGCTACGGCACCCGGCGCGACGGCGCGCGCCCTGCCTGGCAAGAAACGTCAGGAAGGGACTGTCCATGTCGCAAATGGACAACCGTCGTAAGCTGCGCCGCCGAGCCGCCGGCTCCGCGTTGCTGCTCGTCGCCGCCGCCCTCAGCGGCGTCGTCGCCACCGCACCGGCCGCGCAGGCCCATCCCATCAGCGCCACCGACTTCCAGCAGGTGACCCTGGCCAAGGGCGTCGCCGAGGTCGGCGAGCCCATGTCGCTCGCCGTCCTGCCGGACCGCTCGGTCCTGCACACCGCCCGCGGTGGCCAGCTACGTCGCACCGACGCCAACGGCACAACCACGCAGATCGGCACCATCCCCGTCTACACGCACGACGAGGAGGGGTTGCAGGGCGTCGGCGTCGACCCGGGCTTCGCCAGCAACCGGTTCATCTACCTCTACTTCGCACCGCCGCTGTCGACGCCGGCCGGCGACGCCCCCGCGACCGGCACGAGCTGGACCGCCTGGCAGGGCGTCAACCGGCTCGCCCGGTTCACCCTCAACGCCGACTGGACGCTCAACATGGGCAGCCAGGTCACCGTCCTCGACGTGCCGGCCGACCGCGGCATCTGCTGCCACGTCGGCGGCGACATCGACTTCGACGCGGCCGGCAACCTCTACCTGTCGACCGGCGACGACAGCAACCCGTTCGACTCGGCCGGCTACGCGCCGATCGACGAGCGCACCAACCGCAACCCGGCCTACGACGCGCAGCGCTCCGCCGGCAACACCAACGACCTGCGCGGCAAGATCCTGCGGATCAAGGTGAACGCCAACGGGACCTACTCGATCCCGGCGGGCAACCTGTTCGCCTCCGGGACGGCCAACACCCGGCCGGAGATCTACGCGATGGGCTTCCGGAACCCGTTCCGGATCAGCGTCGACAAGGCCACCGGCGTGGTCTACGTCGGCGACTACGGCCCGGACGCGGGCTCCACGGACGCCAACCGCGGCCCGTCCGGCCAGGTCGAGTTCAACCGGGTCACGTCGGCCGGCAACTACGGCTGGCCGTACTGCACCGGCAGCAACACCAGCACCGAGACCTACAACGAGTGGAACTTCGCGACCGGCACCACCGGCCCGAAGTACAACTGCACCGGCGGGGCGACCAACAACTCGTTCCGCAACACCGGAGCGGGCACGCTGCCGCCGGCCCGGGCCGCCTGGATCAAGTACGGCGGCGACAGCGGCACCCCGACCGAGTTCGGCGGCGGTTCCGAGTCGCCGATGGGCGGCCCCGTCTACCGCTACAACGCGTCGAACCCGTCCACCACGAAGTTCCCGCAAAGCTTCGAGGGACAGTTCTTCGCCACCGAGTTCGGCCGCGGCTGGATCAAGCCGATCCACGTCAACACCGACGGCACCCGCGGCACGATCGACACGTTCCCCTGGGTCGGCAAGCAGGTGATGGACTCGGCGTTCGGCCCGGACGGCGCCTACTACGTGCTCGACTACGGCACCGGCTACTTCAACGGCGACGCCAACTCCGCGCTCTACCGCTTCGACTACGTGGCCGGCGGCAACCGGGCACCGACCGCCGTCGCCAGCGCCCAGCCCACCTCGGGCCAGGCCCCGCTCACCGTCGCGTTCTCGTCGGCCGGCTCCACGGACCCCGACGGCGGTGCGCTGACCTACTCCTGGGCGTTCGGCGACGGCACCACGTCGACCGCGGCGAACCCGTCGAAGACGTACACCAGCAACGGCACCTACACCGCGACGCTGACCGTGCGGGACCCGCAGGGCGCGACCGGCACGGCCAGCGTGCAGATCGGCGTCGGCAACACCGCGCCGACGGTCAACATCACCACCCCGGCCAACGGGCAGCTCTTCACCTTCGGCGACACGATCCCGTTCACCATCTCCGCGAGTGATCCGGAGGACGGCACGATCAACTGCGCCCGGGCGAAGATGACCTACGTGCTCGGCCACGACCAGCACGGCCACCAGATCACGTCCGTCAACGGGTGCTCCGGGTCGGTCACCGTCCCGACCGACGGGGAGCACGACGCGGCGGCGAACATCTTCGCGATCTTCGACGCCGAGTACACCGACAACGGCGGGCTCACCACGCACAAGCAGTTCACGCTCCAGCCCAAGCACCGCCAGGCCGAGCACTACAAGACCGCGTCCGGCGTCTCGCTGATCACCAAGACTGCCGCCGAGGGCGGCCGCACGGTCGGCGACATCCACAACGGCGACTGGATCGCGTTCGACCCCTACAAGATCAATAACGCCACCTCGGTCACCGCGCGGGTCTCCTCGGGCGGCGTCGGTGGCACCCTGCAGGTCCGCGCCGGCTCGCCCACCGGCACCGTGCTCGGCTCGGTCGCGGTGGCCAACACCGGCTCGTGGGAGACGTTCGCCAACGTCACGGCGAACCTGTCCGGCGCGCCGGCCGGCACGACCACGCTCTACCTGACCTTCTCCGGCGGCACCGGTGCGCTGTTCGACGTCGACGCGTTCACGTTCAACACGAACGGCGGCAGCACCGGCACCGGCCCGGTCGTCGGCCTGGCCAACAAGTGCCTGGACGTCCGCGGCGGCGCCACCGCCGACGGCACCCAGGTGCAGCTCTACACCTGCAACGGCTCCGCGGCGCAGACCTGGACCCGCACCGGGCAGACGCTGCGGGCGCTGGGCAAGTGCCTGGACGTCAGCGGCGCCGGCACGGCCGACGGCACAAAGATCCAGATCTACACCTGCAACGGTACGGGTGCGCAGAACTGGACGGCCGGCGCGAACTCGTCTTTGGTCAACGCGAGTTCGGGTAAGTGTCTCGACGTGAGTGGCAACAACTCGGCCGACAGCACCGTGGTCCACCTGTGGACCTGCAACGGCGCCGCGAACCAGCGGTGGACACTGCCTTAAGCGAACCCCCACCCGCGGGGGCGCCCGCCCAGGCGCCCCCGCACCGTCCCCGGGAGTGCAGATGCGCAGACTCATCAGGACCGCCATCGGCGCGGTCACCGCGGCGCTGGCCGTGATCGCCTGTACGACACAGGCGGGGCCCGCGAACGCCGCGGACGCCGCGTACGACGTCCTGGTCTTCTCGAAGACCGCCGGGTTCCGGCACGACTCGATCCCGGCCGGCATCCAGGCCATCCGCGAACTCGGCGCGGCCAACAACTTCACCGTCACGGCCACCGAGGACGCCAACACCTTCACGGCTTCCGGCCTGGCGCCGTACGAGGTGGTGGTGTTCCTCTCCACGACCGGCGACGTGCTCAACGCGACGCAGCAGACGGCGTTCGAGAACTACATCCGCTCCGGGCGCGGCTACGTCGGCGTGCACGCGGCGGCCGACACGGAGTACGACTGGGCCTGGTACGGCAACCTGGTCGGCGCGTACTTCAACTCGCACCCCGCGATCCAGCAGGCCAACGTCAAGGTGGAGAACCGGGGCACGGCGGCGACCGCGCACCTGCCGCAGACCTGGACCCGCACCGACGAGTGGTACAACTACCGCACCAACGTCCGCTCCACCGCGCGCGTGCTGGCCACGCTCGACGAGTCGTCGTACTCCGGCGGCGGCATGGGCGCCGACCACCCGATCATCTGGTGCAAGAACTTCGACGGTGGCCGGTCGTTCTACACCGGGCTCGGGCACACGCAGCAGTCGTACACCGAGGCGGCGTTCCGCTCGATGCTGCTCGGCGGCATCCGCTACGCGGCGGCCCGGACCGACGCCGACTGCCGGCCGGAGACCGGCTACACCGCGATCTACAATGGATCTACGACGGGCTGGTCGCAGGCCGGGCCGGGCTCCTTCACCAACACCGACGCCACGCTCAAGTCGACCGGCGGCATGGGACTGTTCTGGTACAGCGCCAAGCAGTACACCTCCTACTCGCTCAAGCTCGACTGGAAGATGGACGGCGACGACAACTCCGGCATCTTCATCGGCTTCCCGCCGTCGAGCGACCCGTGGTCCGCGGTCGACAACGGCTACGAGATCCAGATCGACGCGACGGACGCGGCCGACCGCACGACGGGTTCGGTCTACACGTTCAAGTCGGCGGACATCGCGGCCCGCGACGCGGCACTGAACCCGCCGGGGGAGTGGAACACCTACGAGCTGCTGGTCGAGGGCGAGCGGCTGCAGATCTTCCTCAACGGCGTGAAGATCAACGACTTCACGAACACCGTCGCGGCGCGGTCGCTGGCCGGCCACATCGGCATCCAGAACCACGGCACCGGTGACGACGTCTCGTTCCGGAACATCCGGATCAAGGAGCTGGGCACCCCGCCGCCGTCGGGTGACGTGACGGTCCAGGCGGAGTCGTTCTCCTCGGGCTCCGGCGTCCAGGCGTTCACCAAGGCCGGCGCCAACAACGGGCAGACGCTCGGCTACATCGAGCCGGGCGACTGGGCCGCGTACAACGGCGTGAACGTCGGCGGTGCGACCACCTTCCGGGCGCGCGTGGTGTCCGGCGGCCCGGGCGGCACGATCCAGGTGCGCAACGGGTCGACGACGGGCACGGTGCTCGGCTCGGTCGCGGTGCCCAACACGGGCTCGTGGGACACGTACGCCAATGTCCAGACGACGTTGACGAACGTGCCGTCCGGGTCCGCGAACGTGTACCTGACGTTCACCGGCTCCGGCACGGGACTGTTCGATGTGGACGACTTCACGTTCGTGAAGAGTTCGACACCGCCGACCGGGACGGGCCCGGTGCGGGGCCTGGCCAACAAGTGCCTGGACGTCCGCAACGGCGCCACGGCCGACGGCACGCAGATCCAGCTCTACACCTGCAACGGCAGTGCGGCGCAGACCTGGACCCGCACCGGGTCGACGCTGCGGGCGCTGGGCAAGTGCCTCGACGTCAGCGGCAGCGGCACGGCGGACGGCACGAAGATCCAGCTCTGGACCTGCAACGGGACCGGGGCACAGAACTGGTCGGCCGGCGCGAACTCGTCCCTGGTCAACGCGAACTCCAACAAGTGCCTGGACGTGAGTGGCAACAACTCCGCGGACGGCACGATCGTCCACCTGTGGACCTGCAACGGCGCGGCCAACCAGCGTTGGACGCTGCCCTAGCGGTGCCTTGACTGCGGTGGCCGGCAGGGGACGCCCACAACCCGTGCCGGTCACCGCCTCCAACCGACGCACCCTCCGCGCCTGCCCTGCGGAGGGTGCGTCGCTGTCGTTTCCGTGGTGCAGGAACATTTCATGTTAGTCAGCATTGACATGAAATCGCGGACGGTCCTACGGTCGATGACGAGATGGACGGCAGACGCGGCTACACGATGCGGGCCCGGGGCGACGCCAAGGCGGCGACCCGGCAGCGGATCCTGCGGGCGGCGCTCGAGCTGAGCGAGGAGAAGATGACCATCGAGATCACGCTCGACGAGGTCGCCTCCCGCGCCGGCACGAGCGTCCAGACCGTGCTGCGGCACTTCGGCTCCCGGGACGGGATGCTCGACGCCGCGGTCGAGAGCGTCTCCGCCGACGTTGTGGAGGAACGGCGGGCACCGCCGGGCGACCCGGCCGCGGCCGTGCGCGCGGTGGTGTCCCACTACGAGCGCCGCGGCGACTTCGTGCTGCGGATGCTCAGCCAGGAACACGACCCCCGGATCGCCGCCGTGGTCGGCCCCGGCAAGCTGCTGCACCGCGCCTGGGTGGAAGAGATGTTCGCACCGCAACTGGCCGGCCGCGCGGACCGCGAGGCGCTGGTCGACGTGCTGGTCGTAGCCACCGACGTCTACGCCTGGAAACTCCTCCGCCGCGACCGCGGCCTGCCGGTCCCCACGGTCGAGGCCCGCATGCTCACCCTGATCGCCGCGATCCTCGCGCAGTCGTGACCACATGGCCGCGCACCGACTCGCCGATGGCCCGCCACCGTCGGCGTTGATCTCGGGAAGGCCGGCTTGCCCGCCAGGAGATCGTCGGCCGCGGCCGCGTCAGCACGTCTCGGGAGGTCCGCAACAGATGGACGCGCTTTTCGTCACCGTCGACGGCGGTGGGAACCTGCCGCCCGCGCTCGGTATCGCCCGCGAGATCGTCCGCCGTGGCGGCACCGCGCGCTTTCTCGGGCACGAGCCGCAGCGCCCGGCGATCGAGGCCGCCGGGTTCGCGTTCGAACCGGTCAAGGCCGGCCTGTCCTACGACTCCGCGGCGCCGCGGAGCACACTGACCGGGCTGCGGGACCTGACCGCGGTCTTCGCCGACCGCGGCATCGGCGAGGACGCGCTGCGGCTGGCCACGGCCGCGCCCACCGACGTGGTCGTCGTCGACTGCCTGCTGCTCGGTGCCCTCCAGACCGTCCGGGCCGCCGGCATCCCGACCGTCTCCCTGGTGCACACGCTCTGGAGCTTCTTCGCCGCCGAGGCGCGCGGCCCGATCGGCGCCATCATGCGGATGCGCGGCATCCGGATGCGCCGGGTGCTCGAGTCGCCGGCGCTGAGCCTCGTCACCGTGCGACCGGATCTCGAGCCCCCGGGCGCGACCTTCCCCGCCGGCGTCCGGCACGTCGGCGTCGTCTGGCAGGACCCGCCCGCGCCCGTGCCGCCGCGGGCCGACCCGAAGCGCGTCCTGGTCAGCCTCAGCACGACCCGCTTCCCGGGTCAGGAGCGGGCGCTGCAGTCCATCCTCGACGGCCTGGCCGACCTGCCCGCCGAGGTGGTCGTCACCACCGGCCCCGCGGTCGACCCCGCGGGCCTGGAAGCGCCGGCCAACGCCGTCGTCCACCGCTGGGCCGACCACGGCGCGCTGCTGCCCGGCACCGCCCTGGTGATCGGCCACGGCGGGCACAGCACGACCGCCCGGGCGCTGTCGCACGGCGTACCCCTGCTGGTCATGCCCATGCATCCCCTGATGGACCAGACCGCGATCGGCGCCGCCGTGACCCGGCTCGGCGCCGGCCGGTCGATCAGGAAGAACGCCCGCCCGGCGGCCATCCGCGCGGCCGCCGCCGCGCTGCTCGCGGACGGACCGCACCGCGCGGCGGCCGCCCGGATCGGCGCCGAGATCCGCGAGCACGACGGCGCGGTCCGGGCCGTCGACCTGATCGAGACGCGCACGGCGGTCTAGGCGTTACGCGCGGTGCCGCCCGACCCCTACCGCCGCCGCCGCGCCGTCGGGCAGCGTTTGGCCGATGTCCGTCGACGCCTCGGCCGCCGCGTCCGTCCACGGGGACACCGGCTCGTCCGGCGGCGCCGGGGGAGGAGCCAGCGGCGGCAGGTGCACGCGGGCGTCGACCGCCTCCGCCAGCAGCAGGGCCGCGGCGAAGCTGGTCGGGCGCTGGTCCGGGTCGGGGTCCAGGCAGGACAGGCAGACGTCGGCGACCTCGGCCGGCAGCCCGTCGATGGCCGGCAGCCGCGCCGGGCCGACCACCGGCGGCGGGGCGATCACGTCACCGGACCGGGGTGGCGGCGGGAACGGCAGCCGGTTGGCGAGGCAGAGGAACAGCAGGACGCCGAGGGCGTACATGTCGGTGGCCGGCGCCGCCGGGTGGCCGTGGAAGCGCTCCGGCGCCATGAACGCCGGCGTGCCCACGATCGTGCCGTCGTCGAGGTGGTCGTCGCTGCCCGCCGTGACCGAGATGCCGAAATCGAGGACCTTCGCGCCGTACGGCGTCAGGATGACATTTGCCGGTTTCACGTCCCGGTGGACCACCCCGGCCACGTGCGCCGCGGCGAGGCCCGCGCTCACCTCCGCGCAGACCCGCACGCCGATCCGCCAGTCGAGGGGTCCCGACCGCATGTGCTGCGCCAGCGTCCGGCCGTCGGCGAACTCCATCACGAGGTACGGCAGCGCCGGGCCCTGCGGTGTCCGCCAGACCCCGACGTCGAACACCTCCGCGATGTTCGGGTGGGCCAGCGCGGCCACGGCGCGGGCCTCGGACCGCACCAGCGCCACGCCGCCGTCGGCCAGGATCACCTTGATGGCGACCGTGCGCCCCAGCGTCTCGTCGTGGCCGCGCCACACCTCCGCCGCACCGCCGACGGCGATGCGGCGCTCCAGCCGGTAGCGGCCGTCCAGCCGCGTGCCCTCGTCGCCCATCGGATCTGCATTACCCACCTGGCCGGCCCGGACACACGCCCCTTCCCTCGAACGAGAACACCGATCTAGAGTGAATCCGCAGCCGCGGACAGCGGCCGGCAACCGGGCGGGAGGCGCAACCCGCCCGGTCGCACGGGCTCGACCCCACGAGCCCGGCCGGCCGAAGCCGGGCCGCCGACACGACCGCCGGACGGTCTCCTCGCGCCTGTCCACCACCAGGATCCCGGGTCACCTCAAGGGAGAAGAAGGACAATGGCGCGACCCATCACGCTCTTCACCGGCCAGTGGGCCGACCTGCCGTTCGAGGAGATGTGCCGGCTGGCCTCCGAGTGGGGCTACGACGGGCTCGAGATCGCCTGCTGGGGCGACCACTTCGAGGTCGACAAGGCGCTCAACGAGGACGGCTACGTCGACCGCAAGCGCGAGACGCTCGCCAAGTACAACCTGCAGGTGTTCGCCATCTCCAACCACCTGGTCGGCCAGGCGGTCTGCGACCACCCGATCGACGAGCGCCACCAGGACATCCTGCCGGCCCGGATCTGGGGCGACGGTGAGCCCGAGGGCGTCCGCCGGCGGGCCGCCGAGGAGATCAAGGACACCGCCCGCGCGGCCGCCAAGCTGGGCGTCAAGACGGTCGTCGGTTTCACCGGCAGCTCGATCTGGCACACGGTGGCCATGTTCCCGCCCGTGCCGGCCAGCATGATCGACAAGGGGTACGAGGACTTCGCCAACCGGTTCAACCCGATCCTCGACGTGTTCGACGAGGTGGGCGTCCGGTTCGCGCACGAGGTGCACCCCAGCGAGATCGCGTACGACTACTGGACCACCAAGCGCACCCTCGAGGCGATCGGCAACCGGCCGGCGTTCGGGCTCAACTGGGACCCGTCGCACTTCGTCTGGCAGGAGCTCGACCCGGTCAACTTCATCTTCGACTTCCAGGACCGGATCTACCACGTCGACTGCAAGGACGCGAAGGTACGCACGGGCGACGGCCGCCGCGGCCGGCTCAGCTCGCACCTGCCCTGGGCGGACCTGCGCCGTGGCTGGGACTTCGTCTCCACGGGGCACGGCGACGTCCCGTGGGAGGACTGCTTCCGGGCGCTCAACGCGATCGGGTACGACGGCCCGATCTCGATCGAGTGGGAGGACGCCGGCATGGACCGCCTCGTCGGCGCCCCCGAGGCGCTCGAGTTCGTCCGCCGGCTCGCGTTCGACGCGCCGAGCGCGGCCTTCGACGCGGCGTTCTCCAGCAAGGAGTGACCGAGCGACCCGCAGGGCCCCGGCGCGGGGCCCTGCGGGTCAGGTCGTGGCCGCGTCGAGGAGGGCGCGGAGTTTTGCCGCGCGGTGGGGGCTGCCCTGCCCTATCCAGGCAATTCGGCCCGCGACGTGGTCCGCGAAAGCGGGGTGGCCTGTCCGGTTCTGTGCGGCCAGGCCCGTCCGTGCGGCGTTGTGCAGGATCGCTCGCAGCCGGTCGTACTCCGCCCGGGGCGCCAGCGGCCGGTCGTTGACCACCAGGCCGGCGAGCAGTTGGCGGTCGCCACGGCCGCGGACCCGCGTCTTCGTCGGATGCACCCGGAAACCTTCGTCCCGGACCACCGATGTCACGCCCGCCAGCAGGTCGGTGAGCCGTCGCCGCGGCAGGTCGCCGGAGAAGGCCAGGTCGTCCGCGTAGCGCCGGTAGGTCAGGTCGAAGGCGCCGGCCAGGCCGGACAGGCGCCGGTCCAGGCGGTACGCGCACAGGTTGGCCAGGGCCGGCGACGTCGGTGCTCCCTGGGGCAGGTGGCCGGCCCGCAGCGCCGAAAGCCGGGCCGTCCGGTCCGCCAGGTCGGGTGGGGCGGTCCGGAGCACGTGTGCGGGCGTGCGGACCGTACACAGCCCGGTCAGCGCGTGGGCGACCGGTTCGGGATAGCCAGCGGTGCGCAGCAGCCCGTACACCCGTCCGGCGCCGATCGTGGCGAAGAACGCCAGCAGGTCGACCCGGATGACCACCGCGCGGCCCGCGTGGGCGGCGGCGAACGTCGACGCCGACCGCGCCGGCACAAATCCGTGTGCCGCGTCATGAACCGGGACCCGACCGAGCAACTCCGCCAGCAGCCGCCGCTGTAGGGCCCGCAACCGGGGCTTCGGCGCCTCGATCAGCCGCGACCCGGCCCACCGGCAGCGGTAGTGGCGCAGCCGCTCGTCGGCGGCCCGCCGGTTCAGCGCGCGGCGGTCGGCGTACCAGTCGAGCTGTTCGATCGTCAGTCCGAGCAGCGCCGCGAGCCCCCCGAGGTCGTCGATCACCGGGGTCGACCAGCGGTGGGTCACCGTGCGGGTCACGCCGACCGGGCGCGAGCGGATGACGATCGGCGTCCGCGCGTGCCGGACGGCCTCCCGCAGCGGTTCGAGGGTGGCGACGAAGGCCGCGAGCTCGCGGGGCCGGTCGCTCGGGCGGCGGGGATAGGCGGTCAGGACGGCTTCGGCCACCGGCACGAGCCAGCGCCGGCGCACGCCGAGCACCTCGCCGCCGCGGTCCGCGAGGGCCGGGCGGCGCCATTCACCCTCGGCCAGGAAGGCGTCGGCGAGCGCCACTGCCAACCCGCGGGCGTCGGTCACGGCGGCGTGTCCCGACGATGCCCGGTCGTGCGGGTGCTGGGGCTCGCGAAGCGTGCTGGCGCACCTGCGGTGTCGTGCTCAGGGAGATGATCCGTCCCCGGGGTTGCCCCGGAGCGGCCGTGACCGTAACGCGGCACGGTCAGCTCGGGACACGCCGCCATTCGCGCATCGTAGCGGTGGGGAACGTGACGAGCCCCCCGCCGCGATGGCGAGGGGCCCGGTGCTTGCCCATGATCAGGGCATGGGTTTGGTCGGTGCCGCCGACGAGGACGACGTCGTCGACGAGGTGAGCCCGTTGGTGCCCGCGTGGCTGTGCTCGCGGCTGCCGGAGCTCATCTTCTCGCCGAGCTTCGAGTGGCTCAGCTTGTCCTTGCCCTCTGACATCAGCCGGTTCGCCTGGGCCTGGGCCGTGCCCTTGGCCTCCTGGACCGTGGGGTGGTCCATCATCTTGCGGGCCTGCTGAACGATCTCCTCGTACTTCTCCCGGCCCGCGCGGGCGCCCAGGACGAAGCCGGCGGCGAGTCCGCCGATGAACCAAAGCTTTCCGCGCATTGCGGCTCCTTCCGTGTGCCGGACACGTTGTCCCGGCGTTGCTGTGTCCCGGCGTTGCTGTCCCCGGTTACCTACCCATCGTGCAGCCGACCCATGCGCCGGAAGCACTATCTGACTAATTTGCCCTGTTTTCGCGCCCGCCGGGGCGGAACGACCGCGAACCGGACGGCAGAGCGTGTCGTACCCCCACCCGATGCCCCCGAAACAGCGCGCGTCCTGTACTCTCGTACCGGTCGCGCGGAGCCGGGAAACCGGCGAAGCAACCGATCCCCCGTAGCTCAATTGGCAGAGCAGCCGGCTGTTAACCGGCAGGTTTTTGGTTCGAGTCCAAACGGGGGAGCCACCTACTCAGTCCATGGGCAGCTCCCGTCGCACCGCGGCCGCGATGCTCTCCGCGTCCAGCCCGCGCGCCTTCAAGATCGCGCTCCGCGAGCCGTGTGCCAGGAACCGCTGCGGCAGTGCCAGCGAGCGCACCGGCACACCCGAACCCGCCTTGCGCAGGGCCCGCGACACCGCGTCGCCGTAGCCGCCGTGCGCGCCGTTGTCCTCGACCGTGACCACCAGCCGGTACGCCGCCGCGGCCGCGACCAGCTCCGGGTCCACCGGCAGCAGCCAGCGCGGGTCCGCCACGGTCACGGGGACCGCCAGCCGTTCGGCCGCCGCCAGCGCCGCGCCGCCGAGCGGACCGACCGCCAGCACCAGCACGCCGTCCGCTCCCGGGTCCGGCCACGGAGCAGCGCCCGAAGCGGGCACGCTGCCGGAGCCGGAGCCGGAGCCGGAGCCGGAGCCGGAGCCGGAGCCGGAGCCGGAGCCGGAGCCCGAAAGGGGCGCCGCTCCGGAGGCCGGCACGTGGGCGCCGCCGGCTCGCCATACGCCGCCCGGTGCCGAGCCAGGCCGCTGACCGCCCGCCGGACCCCAGCGCAGCACGTCCGCCGTGCCCAGCCGCCCGACGGCGGCCAGCGCCGGCCCGACGTCCGCCTTGGGGAACCGCAGCGCCGCCGGCCCGTGGTGGTCGACCGCCTCGCGCAGCAGCAGCCGTAGCTGCTCGCCGTCGCGCGGCGCGGCCACCCGCATCCCGGGCACCATGCCGAGCAGCGACAGGTCCCACATGCCGTGGTGGGACGGCCCGTCGCTGCCCGTGACGCCGGCCCGGTCGAGCACGAACGTGACCGGCAGCCGGTGCAGCGCGACGTCCATCAGCACCTGGTCGAGCGCCCGGTTGAGGAACGTCGAGTAGACGCAGACCACCGGGTGCAGCCCGCCGGTGGCCAGCCCGGCCGCCGAGGTGACCGCGTGCTGCTCGGCGATGCCGACGTCGAACGCCCGGTCCGGGTACGCGTCCGCGAACGCCTGCAGCCCGGTCGGCCCGAGCATGGCCGCGCTGATCGCCACCACGTCCGGCCGCGCGGCGCCCAGCGAGACCATCTCCGCCGAGAACACCGAGGTCCAGCTCTGCTTGCCGGACGCCGGCCCGGCCGGACCGACCGTGTGCATCCGGTCGGCCTCGTCCTGCTCGGCCGGTGGGTGGCCGAGGCCCTTGCGGGTCAGGCAGTGCACCACGACCGGCGTGCCCAGCGACCGCGCCTTGCGCAGCGCGACCTCGACCTCGGCGGCGTCGTGCCCGTCCACCGGGCCCAGGTAGGCCAGGCCGAGCTGCTCGAACACCGATGCCGCCGGCCCGTCCCGCAGCGCCGCCAGGTGCTGGCCGACCGCGCCCGCCGTGGGCGCGTACGACCGGCCGTTGTCGTTGAGCACCACCACGATCGGCCGCTGCGGCGCGGCGGCGATGTTGTTCAGCGCCTCCCACGCCATGCCGCCGGTCAGCGACCCGTCACCGACCACCGCGACGACCGCGCGGTCGGGCCGGCCCCCGAGAGCGAAGGCCTTCGCCAGCCCGTCCGCGTACGACAGGGCGGTCGAGGCGTGCGAGTTCTCGACGATGTCGTGCGCGCTCTCCGACCGCGACGGGTAGCCGGACAGCCCGCCCTCCTGCCGCAGGCTGTCCAGCGCGGCCCAGCGGCCGGTGAGCATCTTGTGCACGTACGCCTGGTGCCCGGTGTCCCACACCAGCGCGTCGTGCGGCGAGTCGAACACCCGGTGCAGCGCGATCGTCAGCTCGACCACGCCGAGGTTGGGCCCGAGATGGCCGCCGGTCCGCGTGACCGACGAGATCAGCAGGTCACGGATCTCCGCGGCCAGCTCGGGCAGTGCCGACTCCGGCAGCGCCCGCAGGTCGCCCGGACAGTGGATGCGCTCCAGCATGGCCATCGAAATCACCGCCCGACGGCCGCCCGCATGGTCTCCTTGAGCGATCCCAGCGTGGCGATCACCGCCGTCGGCTCGTATCCGCAGTGCGCCATGCAGTTCGCGCAGCGCGGGTCCTTGCCCCGGCCGAAGGCGTTCCAGTCGGTCTCCTCGATGAGCTCCTTGTAGGTGGCCGCGTAGCTGTCGTCCAGCAGGTAGCACGGCCGCTGCCAGCCCAGCAGCGAGTAGGACGGGATGCCCCATGCCGTGCACTCCAGCTCCCGCTTGCCCTCGAGGAAGTCCAGGAAGACCGGAGAGTGGTTCAGCCGCCACTTCTTGCGCCGCCCGTTGGCGAACGCCTTCGCGAACAGCTCGCGGGTCTCGCTGACACCGAGCCAGTGCTCCTGGTCGGGCGCCTTCTGGTACGCGTACGCCGGCGAGATCTGCATGTTGTCGACCTCGACCACGTTGTTGAGGTAGTCGAGGACGCCGATGACCGTCTGCGGCGTGTCCGTGTTGAAGAACGTCGTGTTGGTCATGACCCGGAAGCCGGCGGCCTTGGCCATCTTGATGGCCTCGATCGCGCCCTCGAAGCCGCCCTCGTGGCTGACGGACAGGTCGTGCCGCTCCTTGAGCCCGTCCACGTGCACCATCCACGCGAAGTTGCGGTGCGGCTTGAACTTGTGGAGGTGCTTGGGCATCAGCAGCGCGTTGGTGCACAGGAACACGATCTTGTTGCGGTCGAGCAGCTGGCGGACGATCTCGTCGATCTGCTTGTGCATCAGCGGCTCGCCGCCGGCGATCGAGACCATCGGCGCGCCGCTCTCCTCGATCGCGGCGACCGCCTGCTCGACGGGCATCCGCTTCTTGAGCAGCGCGGCCGGCTGCTCGATCTTCCCGCAGCCCGCGCATTTCAGGTTGCACGCGAACAGCGGCTCGAGCTCCACCAGCAGCGGGAACTTGTCCCTGCGGAGCAGCTTCTGCTTCAACAGGTACCGGCCCAGCCGAACGGACTGCCTGAAGGGCATGGCCATCGTTCAGCTCACCTCCTTGGGCAATGTGAAACGCAGGACTTCCGGATCCGTGGCCGGCTCCACCACGGAGAGGGGTCCGAGTCCGCCGAGGCAGTCGACGAGCTCGTCGACCAGGGTGGGCGGCGCGGACGCGCCGGCGGTGACGCCGACCAGGCGCACCCCGACGAGCATGGACAGGTCGACGTCGGCGGCGTGGTCGACGAGCCGGGCCGGCACGCCTTCCCGCTGCGCGACCTCGACCAGGCGGAGCGAGTTCGAGGAGTTCGTCGAACCGACGACCAGCACCAGGTCGCAGCCCGCGGCGATGTCGCGCACCGCGCTCTGGCGGTTGGTGGTGGCGTAGCAGATGTCGTCGCTCTTCGGCGCCTGGATCTCGGGGAACCGCGCACGCAGGACGTCGGCGATCGCGGTCGCCTCGTCGACGGCGAGCGTGGTCTGCATGGCGTACGCGACGTTGCCGGCGTCCCGGGGCACCACCCGGCCGGCCGCGGCGACGTCCTCGACGACCACCACGTCGGCCGGCGCCTCGCCGAGCGTGCCCTCGACCTCCTCGTGGTCGGCGTGGCCGATCAGGAAGACGGTCGCCTCCCGGGCGCTGTGCCGGCGCACCTCGGTGTGCACCTTGGTGACCAGCGGGCAGGTGGCGTCGACGACCCGCAGGCCCCGCGCCTCCGCCTCGGCCCGCACGGCGGGGGAGACCCCGTGCGCCGCGAACACGAGCACGCTGCCCGGCGGCACCTCGTCGACCTCCTCGACGAAGACCGCGCCCTTGGCCTCGAGCTCGCGCACCACGTGGGTGTTGTGCACGATCTGCCGGCGTACGTGGACCGGGGCGCCGAACCGGTCGAGCGCCCGGTCGACCACGTCGATGGCCCGCTCGACGCCGGCGCAGAACGAGCGCGGATTGGCCAGCCGCACCTCGCGCGGGCCGGTGGCGGCCGCCCAGGCGTCCAGCGCCGGCGCGGCGACGCGCAGCGTGCGCAGCGCCCGCAGGCCACGGGCGGCCGTGCCGGGGCGCAGCAGCGGTGCCTCGGGAGTGTCGACGACGACCCGGACCACGGCGTACGGCGCCTGCGTCGGTGCCAGCCAGATGGACTCCGTGTCGACGGCCAGCGCGCCCGTGGCGGCCAGCCGCGCGCGGGCCGCCCTGCCGGCCACCCGGCGTTCCGACGCGATCGGGCCCAGGTGGGTCACGAGGCCGAAGCGGCGCAGCTCGGCGGCGAGCAGCGGGGCCGAGGGGCACTGCCGGACGCTGCCGTCCGGGCCGCGTACCTCGGTGGCCACCACCACGTCACCCGGGTGCACGTCGGCGCGGAGCCCGCCGCCGACGCCCGCCACCAGCACCGGCCGCCCGCCGAGCCCACCGGAGGCGCGGAAGGTCGCCGCCGCCCGGCGCGGACCCATGCCCACCCGCAGCACGGCCGTGCGCGCGGCGCGGAGCGCCCGGCGCTCCACACCCAGCGCGACACAGATGACCGGCGCGTGCCGGCGGGCTCCCGTCACGGTGTCACTTTCAGGTAGCGGCCCAGCGCCGTGATCGGGAAGACCAGCCGGTAGAGGTGGTAGTTGATGTAGAAGTCGCCCGGGAAGCCGGTGCCGGTGAAGTGGTCCTCGTCCCAGCAGCCGTCGGCGCGCTGCGTGCTGATCAGGTGGTCGATGCCGGCCCGGGTCGCCGGGTGGTCGGTCTCGCCGGCGGCCAGCAGCGCGAGCAGCGCCCAGGCGGTCTGCGACGGCGTCGAGGCGCCCTTGCCGGCCCAGTTCTGCGGGTCGTCGTAGGAGCGCAGGTCCTCGCCCCAGCCGCCGTCGGGGTTCTGGTGCGCGACCAGCCAGTGCACGGCCGCCCGGATGGCCGGCGCGCCGGCGTCCACACCGGCCTCGACCAGCGCCGGCACGGCCGCGCCGGTGCCGTAGACGTAGTTGGCGCCCCAGCGGCCGAACCACGAGCCGTCGGACTCCTGGTTGCGCAGCAGCCAGGTGATGCCGCGCTGGGTGGCCGGGTCGCCGGTGCGGCCCTCGTACGCCAGCATCTCCACGACGTGTGCGGTCACGTCGGCCGACGGCGGGTCGATCACCTCGCCGAAGTCGCAGAACGGCAGCTTGTTGGCGAGGGTGCGGGTGTTGTCGGCGTCGAACGCGCCCCAGCCGCCGTCGCCGGACTGCATGCCGACGGTCCATCCGACGCCCCGGGTGACCGCGCCCTCGATCTCGGCGCGCAGCGGGTCGTCGGCCGGCAGCCCGGCGGCGACCCGGCGCAGCGCGAGCACGATCTCGGCGGTGTCGTCGGTGTCGGGGTAGAGGTCGTTGGCGAACTCGAACGCCCACCCGCCGGGCGCCAGCCCGGGCCGGCGCACCGCCCAGTCGCCGGGCACCGCGATCTCCTCGGCGAGCAGCCAGCGGGTCGCCCGCTGGACCGCCTCGTCCGTGGGCGGCACGCCCGCGTCGAGCATGGCGACCAGCGCGAGCGCGGTGTCCCAGACCGGTGACTGGCAGGCCTCCAGCCGGCGCACCCAGCCGGCCTCGGTCTCCTCGCGGATCGTGAACGCGTCCAGGCCGGCGAAACCGGCCCGCAGCGCCGGGTGGTCGAGCTGGTAGCCGAGCAGGTGCAGGGCGAGCAGCGAGTAGACCCACGGCGGCTGGATGCCGCCCCACGAGCCGTCGGCCTCCTGGCGGGCCAGGATCCACTCGGCTCCGCGACGCTGGGCCAGCTCGCGCAGGGGCTTGACCGCGTGGCGGCCGTAGAGCTTGAGCAGCCGGTCGGTGCGCTGGAAGAAGCCGGTCCAGCTCCACAGTGGCGCGCCCGCCGGCGGCCGGGCGCCGGTGCGCAGCTCGTCGATGCCGATCGGCATCGGGCGCACAGGCCGCAGGCTGCCGACGATGGTCAGCGGCACCACGGTCTGCCGGGCCCAGCACGCCCAGTCGTAGACGTTGAGCGGGAACCAGCGCGGCAGGAAGATCATCTCGGGCGGCAGCTCGGGCAGGTCGTCCCACGACCAGAGGCCGAACAGCGCCATCCAGATCCGCGTGAACACCCGGGTGCGCTCCAGGCCGCCCATCTCCCGGATGAACGCCCGGGCGCGCGCCATGTGCGGCTCGTCGGGCTGGTCGCCGGCCAGCTTGAGCACGACGTACGCCTCGACCGTGGTGGACAGGTCGCCCGGTCCACCGTAGAAGTTGGCCCAGGTGCCGTCCTCGCGCTGCTGCGACCGGATCCACCGGGCGGCTTCCTCGGTCTCCTGCTCGCCGCGGATGCCCAGGAACTGCCGCAGCAGCAGGTCCTCGGCGTCCATGGTGACGTTGGTGGCGAGCTCGCCCTTCCACCAGCCGGCGGGGTCCTGCCGGACCCGCAGGTGGCCGACGGCGGCGGTCAGCGCCTCGGCGACGGACCGCGGCGGCTGGTCGAGCTGCCGCTGCCCAGTAACGGTCGTCGTCATGTCAGGCCTCGCTTCGCGAGTCCCGACAGGACCACTGGTAGCTGAGCCGTCTGCGCTCGCTCGCGCTCGCTCATGAATCCCGGTCCACGATGAACCTCCCCAGGGCCATCAGTTCCGTCCGTGCTTCCTCGTCGATGTCGACGGTGGACACCGCCTTCTCGGCCAGCGACATGCGTTCCCGCGCCTCGGAGAGCGCCCACTCCTTGCCGCCGGCCAGCTCGACCAGGTCAGCCGCGCGGCGCAGCGCCGCGTCGTCGGGATCGCCCGGCGCCGCCAGCCAGGCCGACAGCTCGGGGCCGTGCCGCGGGTCGCCGAGGGTGTAGCTGACCGGCAGCGTCTTCTTGCGCGAGCGCAGGTCGGAGAAGACCGGCTTGCCGGTCACCGCCGGGTCGCCCCAGATGCCCAGCACGTCGTCGACGAGCTGGAAGGCCAGACCGACCTGCGCGCCGAAGGTCTTCAGCGCGGTCTCCACGGGCTCGGCCGCGCCGGCCAGCACGGCGCCGATCGACGCGCTCGCCGCGAGCAGCGACCCGGTCTTGCCGCTGGCCATGTCGATGCACTCGTCGAGCGTCACGTCGTCGCGGTTCTCGAACGCCACGTCCTGCACCTGGCCGCGGGTCAGCTCGCGGGTCGTCGCGGCGAGCAGCAACCCGGCCCGCGCGGCGGCCGGCGTGCCGGCCTCCAGCACGACCTCGTGCGCGAGCGCGAGCAGCGCGTCCCCGGTCAGGATCGCGGTGTCGCCGCCCCAGATCGCCCACACGGTGCGCCGGTGCCGGCGTTCCACGTCGCCGTCCATCAGGTCGTCGTGCAGCAGCGAGAAGTTGTGCACGAGCTCGACGGCGACCGCGCCGGGCAGCCCGACCGGTGCCGGCGCGCCCACGGCCTCGGCGGAGAGCAGCGCGAGCGCCGGCCGGATCGCCTTGCCGCCGTTGCCGTCGGCGGGCGTGCCGTCCGGCGCGCACCAGCCCAGATGGTAGGACGCCGCCAACCGGCTGGCCGGATCGAGCCGGGCGACCGCGGCCCGCAACGCGGGGAGCAGGTGCTCGCGGCTGCGCTCCAGCGCGGGCAGCGAGTGTGTCATGCCGGCACCCCCTGACGCCTCTGCGGGCCGGCGGCGGCGGGGCGCCCGGCCCTCTTGTCCACAGTGGATGCGTTGAGGGCGGCGTCGGCGGCGGTGTCGCCGCTACGCACGGCACCCTCCATAGTGGCCGGCCAACCCGTGTCAGTCCATGCCCCGGCAAGGAAAAGATCCTGGATCGCGGTCACCGCGGGCGGCCGGAGCCGCTGCGAACCGGGTGCGGCACGGAACGTCGCCGTCCGCTCACGGGTGACGAAGAAGTCCACGACCTCGGCCTCGCCGAACGTGGGGAACAGCCCCGCCAGGTCCGGGAAGAGCAGCTCACGCAGCTCGGCCACGGGCAGGTCGACCAGCTCGTCGGCGGCCGACAGCGAGACCGCGAGGTACTGCGCGCCTGGCCGGCGGGCGGCCAGCCCGGACGTGTCGGTGCGGTCGAACACCCACTGGATCGGCGTGCCGACGCCGGCCACGAACGGCTCGGTCAGCACCGGCCGGTCGAGCACGACGTGCACGTTGACGATCGGCGAGCTGCCCAGGCCCGCGGCGTCGATGCCGAGGTCGGGCGCCAGCCGCGCGGCCGCCGGCGGCGGCACCGCCAGCACGACCTGGCCCGCGGCCAGCTCGTCGGTGTCGCGCAGCCGCAGCGTGAAGCCCTTCTTGCCCGGGCGCACGGTGCCGGCCCGGGTGCTGGTGTGCACGGTCACGCCGGCCTCGGCCAGCGCCCGCGCCGCCGCGTCACCGTGCAGCTCCCGCAGCGGGACCCGCGACCAGCCGATGTCGGCGGCGCCGTTGTCGGTGAGCAGCCCGACCTGGAACACCATCGCGGCCAGGGCCAGCGACGCGTCGTCGGCCGGCACGTTGAGCGTGGCCAGCCCGACGAGGTCCCACATCGCCCGTACCGTCTGCGCGTCCTGCCCCTGCTCGCGCAGCCAGTCGCCGAAGCCGCGCGCGTCCAGCGCCGGGTCGGTGCGGTCCAGCGCCTTCATCGCCAGCGCCGCCTTGGTGAACCTGACCCGCTGCATGGGGTTGAGCAGCCGGTAGCCGAGCAGCGCACCGCCCAGGTGCAGCGGCGCCGGCAGGTTGTTGCGGCGCAGCCGTGCGGCGCCCACGCCCGGCTGCCGGACGGCGATGTCGAGCCGGTCCTGCAGGTGGGTCTGTTCCGTGACGCCGAGCCGGTCGAGCAGTCCGCGGTACGCCGTGCAGCAGCGCAGGAACACGTGCTGCCCGTTGTCGACGTCGAGCTCACCCCGCCGGAACGAGTGGGTCAGCCCGCCCAGCCACGGCTTGCCCTCGACGAGGGTCACCTTCCGGCCCGCGTCGGCCAACCGCAGCGCGGCGGTGATGCCGGCGAGCCCGCCGCCGACCACCGCGACGTCCGTGCTGGTCACGACGCACCCGCCAGCGCCCGCGCCGCCACGGCCGCCTTCTGCCACCCGGTCAGCGACAACCGGCGGTCGTAGACGAGCCGCGGGTTGCTCGCGATCTGCTCCAGCAGCCGCCGGTAGATGCCCGACATGGCGGCGGCGCACGCGGCGCTGCGGCGGTCGAGCAACGGCAGCAGCTGCAGGCCGCGCTCGTACCAGAGCCGGGCCCGCTCGGCCGCGAACGCGATGAACCGGGCCAGCCCGCCGTCGCGGTCGACCAGGTTGCCCCGCGCGTCGAGGGCCAGCCGCACGCCGAACCGGTGCAGGTCCTCGCTGGGCAGGTAGATCCGGTTGTTGGTGAGGTCCTCGCGGATGTCACGCAGGATGTTGACCTGCTGCAGGGCGATGCCCAGGGCGTCCGCGTACTCGCCGGCCCGCGGGTCCGCCCGGGAGCCGAACACGCCGAGGCAGAGCCGCCCGACCGAGCCGGCCACGCACCGGCAGTAGCCGACGAGCTGCTCGAACGTGTCGTAGCGCGTGCCGTCGAGGTCCATCTGGACGCCGTCGACCAGCTCGCCGAACGCGCCGACGGGCAGCGGGTAGCGGCGGGCCGTGTCGGCGACGGCGACCAGCACCGGGTCGGCGCTGCGGTCGATGTCGGACAGTTCCGCCTTGAGGCCGGCGAGCGCGGCGGTCTTGTCGGCCGGCGCGAGGTCGCCGTCACCGATGTCGTCGATCCGGCGGGCCAGTGCGTAGACGGCGCAGAGGCTGGTCCGCTTGGCCGGCGGCAGCAGGCGGATGCCGTAGTAGAAGTTGCGCGCCTCGCTGCGGGTGATCGCCTCGCAGGTGTCGTAGGCGCTGGTCAGCGTGTCCACGGTCACCGGGACATCACCCCCGAGCCGAGCGTCGCGGCGACGGCCTGGGCGAGCACGTCGCGCTTCGTCGGGCGCGGGGTCCGGGCGAGCACGTCCCAGTCGGCGCGGCGCAGCGCGTAGAGCGTCGCCCGGCCGCCGGCGACGTAGCCGGTGACCGCGAGCCTGGCCCAGCCGCGCAGCTCGCGCAGCAGCGGCAGGCCCTCGTCGAGCAGGGAGCCGGCGCGCTCCGCCTCGAACTCGACCAGCCGGCGCACCGCCGGGCTCGCCCGCGGCGCGTCCAGATCGGTGGGTCGCACGCCGAACCGGTCGAGGTCCGCGAGCGGCAGGTAGATGCGGCCGTTGTGGCGGTCCTCGGCGACGTCCTGGCAGTGCTCGACGATCTGCAGCGCGGTGCAGACCCGGTCGGAGAGCTCCTCGAGCCGTTCCCCGGCCACCCCGAACACGCGCAGCACGATCCGGCCGACCGGGTCGGCGGAGAGCCGGCAGTAGCCGACCAGGTCGTCGAACGTGCCGTAGGCCGCCTTGTCCTGGTCGAGCAGGTTGGCGGCGACCAGGTCGTGGAACGGCTTCGCGGACAGGTCGCAGGCGAGCATGGTGGGGCGCAGCCGCCGCAGCACGGGGTGGCGCGGTGTGCCGCCGCCGAAGAGGGCGTCGATGTCCTCGTCGAAGGCCCGCAGCGCGGGCCGGCGGTCGCCGTGGCCGCGGTCGCCGAGGTCGTCGATGACCCGGGCCACGTCGTACACGGCGAGCAGGTGCTGCCGGTGACGGCGCGGCAGGATCCGCAGTGCCACCGGGAAGTTCTCGGCTTGCTCCTTCGCGCGCAGGTACGCGTCGTCGGTGCCCGCCGGGTCAGGGAGGGAGGTCATGTCCGCAATGCTGCCCGGTCGCGGTGCGTCCGGGTTGGACTCGACGACCATGACGGCCGTCACCTCGCTCGATTGATCCCCCTGTATCGAGCCCATCTTTTGGTGCTGCCCCCTTCGTCCGCGGTGCCCAGGCCACTCGCGGCGATTGCCATAGATCGGACTCGTATCGCCGGCTCGTGGGTCTGGTGCGCCGGTTACCTCATATCTTTCCGGACAGGTATGCCTTCTTCGCGGAAAACAGGCCAGAACTGTCCAAATTCCTCGCTTGATCTGCTCCGCGGGCGCGCGTCCGGCGCGCCCGACCGGCGTGACAACTCGTCGATGACCGCCACCATCGCGGTGGCGAGGCGGTGCGCGTCGGCGCCGAGCGCGGGGTCCGCACTGACCCCGATGTCGAGGCACCGGTCCCAGCCGATGACGCCGACCGCCAGCGGCGCACCCGGTGCGAGTGGCACCACAGGGTGCACCCAGTGCACGGCCCCGCCGGCGAGCCGGTAGGTGCCGGTGGGCCCGGCCATCGTGGCGACGATGCCCTCGAAGAAGCGCTTCCCGTAACCGACCTTGGCAAACCACCGCTGCGCGGGCGGTGGCAGCGCGCCGCTGGCGGTGCCGACCAGGAACCGGGCGGCCCGCGCGCGGGTGCCCGTGCGCGACCGGTCGCCGCGGCGCGCCACCTCCCGCAGTCGCTCGACCTCGTCGTCCGGGCCGAGCGGGAGGTCGACCAGCGCGCCGGTGGTGACGGTGCGGCCCGTCGTGGGGGAGGGCATGGTCAAGGGCACGTTGACGCGGACGTCGGCCGCGCCCGGCAGCACCCGCTTGAGCGCGCCGGCGGCGGCCGTCAGCAGCAGGTCGTCGACCCGTACGCCGTACGCCCTGGCCGCCTCCTTGACGACCGAGGTGGGCACCTGGCCCAGCCCGTAGTCGCGGTCATCGGCCCCGCCGGCCGGGAGCCCCTGCGCGGACCGGCCGTCCCGCGCCAGCTGGCCGAGGCCCTTGAGCACGGCGCCGGTGCGGGTGAACACGCCGAGTCGGGGCAGGTCCGTGGCCACGGGCTCGGGCCGGGGGTCCAGCAGCGGGACCAGCGGCGAGAGCCCGTCGGCGACCGCACGGTGCACGGTCAGCACGACGACGATCTCGCCCGGCGCGACGCCGGTGACCACGTGGCAGCGCCAGAGCGGACGGTCCCGTGGCAGTGGTTCGCGCTGCAGTCCGGCGACGAACTCGGCCAGCGCGGCCTTGCCGCCCGGCGGGCTCAGGTGCACGACCGGCACGTGCCAGTCCCAATCGACCTCGCCGCGCGGCTCCCAGCGCGGCCGGCGCCAGACCGAGCCCTCCGCCACCCGGTGTCGAAACCGCGGCATCCGGTCGAGGTTCGCCCGGAAACGGGCCAGCAGGTCCGCCCGGAACGCGGGGCCGGTGCGCTGGTCGCGCAGCACGAGCACGCCGCCGGAGTGCTGCGCGGCGCCGGTCACGCTCTCCGCCTGCAGCACGAACGCGTCCGCCGGGGTCAGCCGCGGCCGCTTCACGTTCGGCTTGTCCATGACCAGCATGAGCAGGCCGACAGAGACCAGCGTGACCAGGGCGCCGCCGACCGCGTCGAGGATGTAGTGGTTGGCGGTCGCCATGATGACGGTGGTGGTGAGCGCGACGTAGAGCAGGCAGATCGCCTTCACCCACCAGCGGCCCGCGAAGATCGAGCTGACCACGATCGTGAACCAGACGGCCCACCCGACGTGCAGCGACGGCATGGCCGCCAGGTGGTTGGCGTCCGCGGTGAACGGCGAGCCCCACGAGCCGAACGTGCCGCCGTCGGTGACGGTGTCCACGAAGCCCTCCCCGGGCAGCAGCCGCGGCGGCGTCGCCGGATAGATCGCGAAGATCGAGATGCCGATCAGGTTGATCATGAGGAACGAGCTGCGTGCCCAGCGGTACCACCGGGAGCGCGTGAGATAGAGGATGATCAGCAGGCCGAACGAGGTCGTCACGTATCCGAAGGCGTACTCGTAGTTGGCGAGGACCGAGAGCACCCCCTGCGGTGCCAGCCATTCGTTGAGCGACCGCTCGACGTCCACGTGCAGGAACCGCTCGAGGTCGAGCAGGTCACGGCCGTGTGCCAGGGCGATGCTGTCGCGGAACATGCCGCCACCGCGGGAGATGCCGACGTAGAGGACGACCACCACGGCGACGAGCGAGAGTTCCCGCACCAGGCTGGGCCGGGGTCGCTCGACGCGCACGTCGGCTGTGCCGTCCGGGCTCCCCCACGCGGCCGGCTCAGGCCCCTTCTTCAGGTGCACACTTCCAGGTTGCGTCGCCGCCCCCGTTTCCGGGCCGAAACGCGAAGCTCGGCTAGGCGCGTCAGCCGGTTCAGTGGCTCGTCTGGGGGCGCGGGGGGCCGGACGACCGGCCGGTCCGCACCCCGTACTCCTCGTCCCGGTCGGCCCGGACGCTCGGTGAGTGCGCCAGGCCGATCGCTCCCGCCGATATCAACACGGCGGCGATCAACAAAGCTGTGAGCTGCGTCGCACTTCGCGGAAGTGTGACGTTGAACGCAAAGATACCAATCAGGTAGCTCGCCACCGGATTGGTGATGTTCATCGCGGCCACGGCCGGAGGTAGTGAACCGGCCGCGAAGGCGCCTTGTTCGAGGAGAAGCCCCGTCAGGGTCGATACCGCCAGGGCGTAACCGGGCCAGTCGGTGGCGGTCGCGGCGATGCCGCGGTGCAGCAGGTCCTCGACGGTCAGGCTGAGCGCCACCGCGCTGTAGGCGAAGCAGAGCCCGGCCGCGATCGCGACCAGCGTCGAGTGCACCTCGGGCTTGCGGCCCGTGGCCAGCCCGATGATCACCACGACCGCGACGGCGGTGACGAGGCCGGCGAGGATCGCCCAGCCGCGGTTGGCGACGTCGGCCCGCGGCGCGACGCCGCGCACGCTCAGGAACAGCGCGAGGCCGCCGCAGATCAGGCCGGCGGAGACCAGGTCACGCCAGTCGGGCCGGCGGTGCCGCAGCGACAGTGACAGCGGCAGCGCGAACAGCAGCTGGGTGACCAGCAGCGGCTGGACCAGGGCGACCGAGCCGAAGTGCAGCGCGGCGGCCTGCGCGCCGAAGCCGAGGAGGTTGGCGCACCACCCGATCAGCCAGAGCGGCCGGCGGAACAGGCGCCGGATCAGCCGGATGAGCGACACCACGACGACGATGTGCTTCGGGGTGCCGGCCTCGCCCGGGTGCGCGGGTGCGTAGTCGGTCTGGCGTGCCGCGTGTTGCTGCAGAGCGGCCGACGTGCCGAAGAGCAGAGCGCCCAACAGCGCGAAACCTACCGCCCAGACCACTTACGTTCCCTACGTCTCGGCCACCGACTTTCTCCGTACCGGCCCTCTGTCGAGCTTTGCACAGCATCGACCCGCAACCGCCTCAACTGCCGCCGAACCGGCTGGCCAGGGCGCGGTAGGCGCCCGGAACAGTACCCCGGATCGCCACCGGGAGCCGCAGCCACCCGGGTCGATAGAGCTCCGCGCCACCGGTCGCGATCAGCCGCGCCAGGTCGCGTCCGACCGGGCCGGGGTCCAGCGGCGCCGGTCGCTGCCGGCCGTACGGGCGGCCCCGCCGCTCGAAGAACCGGGTGTTCACGACACCGGGCACCAGAACACCCACCTCGACGCCGGTGCCGCGCAGCTCCAGCCGCAGGCTCTCGGCGAAACCGTCCACTCCGGCCTTGGTCGCGGCGTAGACCGCCTCGCCCGCGACCCCGGTGCGACCGGCGATCGACGTCACATAGGCGAGGTAGCCGGCGCCCCGCTCGCGCATGCCGGGCAGCAGCAGCCGGGTCAGCGCGATCGGTGCCGTCAGGTTGACCGCGAGCAGCCGGTCACGGTCGGCGTCGGTCATCTCCTCGAACGGGCCCGCCCAGCCGGCGCCGGCGTTCGCGACCAGGATGTCGACCCGGCCGGCCCGGTCCAGGGCCGCCTGCGCCAGCTTCTCCGGCTCGCCGGCGGTGGCCAGGTCGGCGACCAGCGCGTGCCCGTCGAGCCGGGCGGCGAGCGCCTCCAGCGAGTGCCGGTCGCGGCCGTGCACGATGACGTTGGCGCCCTGGGCGGCCAGCGCCAGCGCGGTGGCCCGGCCGATGCCCGACGACGCGCCGGTGACCAGGGCGACAGCACCGGAAATCCGCATGGACCCATCTTCGGGTACGCGGGTCCACGACGGACGGAATCCCCGCGCGGCCGGTCGCGCGTCGGTAGGCTCACGACCGATGCAGACCGGCCCGCCAAGCTCAGCGCAGGTGGTCGTGGTCGGCGGCGGCCTGGCCGGGCTGGCCGCGGCCCGCCGCCTCGACCGTGCCGGTCTCGACTGGGTGCTGCTGGAGTCGGCGGACCACCTCGGCGGGCGGGTCGCCACCGACGAGGTCGACGGCTTCCGGCTGGACCGCGGGTTCCAGGTCCTCAACACCGCCTACCCGCGGCTGGCCGCGCTGGTCGACCTGGCCGCCCTCGACCTCTGCTACTTCACGCCCGGCGTGCTGGTCCGCCGCGGGCCCGACCTGATCCGGCTCGCCGCGTCGCTGCGTCCCGGTGTGCTCGGCGCGTCACTGACCGCGGCCAGCCGGCTCGGCACCCGACTCGACCTGGTGCGTTTCGCGGCGCTCGTGGCCCGCTACGCGTCGCTGCCGCCGGCCCGGCTGCTGGAGGCGCCCGAGACCACCGCAGAGGTCGCCCTGCACCAGGCCGGGCTCTCCCACGCGTTCGTCGAGGAGCTGGCCCGGCCGTTCCTGTCCGGCGTGCTCGCCGACCGCTCGCTGGAGACGTCCAGCCACGTGCTGGCGATGATCGTCCGCTCGTTCGCCCGTGGCCGGATCGCCGTGCCGGCGGCCGGGATGGCCGCCATGCCCGCCGCGGTCGCCGCGCCGCTGCCGGCCGAGCGGCTGCATCTCTCCGCCCGGGTCGGCGCCGTGGCACCGGGCTCGGTGTCGCTCGTGGACGGTCCGGTCGTGCGCTGCCGCGCGGTGCTGGTCGCGGCCGCGACCCCGCTGCTGCCGGCGGTGCCGGAGCCCCGCATGCACGCGCTGACCACGTACTACCACGCGAGTCCGGTGGCGCCGCTGCCCGAGCCGACCCTGCTGCTCGACGGCGACCGCCGGGAGCTGGTGGCGAACACCGTCGTGGTGTCGGCGGCCGCGCCGAGCTACGCGCCGCCCGGCCAGGCGCTGATCGCCAGCTCGGTGGTCGGGCCGGCCGCGCCGCCGGAGCCGGTGGTCCGCGCCGAGCTCGGCCGGCTCTACGGTGTGCCGACCGCCGAGTGGACGCATCTGCGGACGGTCGAGATCCCGGCCGCGCTGCCCGCGGCGCCGCCGCCACAGGGCCGGTTGCGCCAGCCGGTGTCCGTCGGCGACGGGCTGTTCGTCGCCGGGGACCACCGGGACAGCCCGTCCATCCAGGGCGCGCTGGCCAGCGGCTGGCGCGCGGCCGGTGCCGTCGTCCGCACGCTGCGCTAGGGCGCGCTCGCCTCCGCCACGGCGCGGTCTCCGATCGCCTCGCCCGCCCGCCAGGCCGCCTCGAAGGCCTCGTCGCCCAGCCGCGACCGCGCCGCCGCCCGGTCCAGCTCGATCGCCGGCCACGGTGCGACGCAAGCACGGATCCACAGCTCGCTGGACGGCGTCCGCAGCACCGCCGCGGCCGCGGCCAGCCGGACCGCCTTCGCCGGCGCGCCCCGGCGGCGGTCGAGCTCGGCGATCGCCTCCAGGAACGTGGCGACCGTGGCGTCGTCCTGGTCCGCGGCGGCCACCCCGAGCCCGTCGACCAGGTGCCGGCGCGACCCGGCGGGGTCGTCGAAGGCGAGCTCGCAGACCGCGGCGGTGTAGTGGGCGACGAGCGAGGCGACCTGCTCCTGGCCGCCGCCCGCGACGTCGAGCGCGACGGCCAGGTGGTCCTGGGCGTCGTCCGGGCGGCCTTCGCCGGTGGCGATCAGCGCCAGCCGGCTGTGCACGTAGCTGACCTGCCACCTGTTCTCCAGCCGGGTGGCGCTCTCCCGCGCCTCGGCCAGGTAGCCCGCGGCCTGCTCGCGCTCGCCGCGAGCCAGCGCGAACGGGCCGAGCGTGGCGGCCGCGAGCGCCACGCCACCGTCGTCGCCGGCCGCACGCAACAGGGGCAGCGCGCGCTCCAGCAGCACCCGCGCCCGGTCGACCTCACCGATGGCGAACGAGCCACCGCCGGCCAGGAACAGCGCGAGCCCGGTCGCCTGCGGGCCCAGCCGCGCGTCCTGACCGAGGATCTGGCCCAGATGCCGGTTGACCTCGTCGATGTGGCCGCGCCGCCACCAGAACAGCCAGCTCACCCAGAGCAGGTCCAGCCCGCCCGCCGGGTCCTCCTCGAGATACCAGTCCAGGGCGGCGTTGGCGTTGTCGTGGTCGCGTTCCAACCGGCCCATCCACTCGGGCCCCGCGGGGTCGTCGAGATGCGGCTGCGCGGCCCGGGCCAGCCGCAGGTAGTGCGCGGCGTGCGCCCGGCGCGTGGCCGCCCAGGCGGCGCCGTCCCGCAGCCGCTCCAGCGCGTAGCCGCGGATGCTCTCCAGCATCGCGAACCGGGCCGTGCCGTCCGTCGTCGGCTGCTGGTTGACCAGGGCCGACCCGACCAGAGCCTCCAGGGCCGGCAGCGGGCTCGGGTCGGCGGCCACCGGCGAGAGCGCCGCCCGGCCCTCCGCGACCACGTAAC
>NZ_JBFAIU010000029.1:35193-37765 GCF_040654855.1 Asanoa sp. NPDC050611 | reverse complement strand
CCGCAGCAGCGTCGACGACCACATCGACGCCAGGATGCGGCCGGTGCCGCCGCCGGGCAACGTGAAGTCGGCCGTCATCGCCCGGTCGATCCGCGCCGGCGACCGCGCTGGCCCACTACGACGCCTACCGGCGGGAGCTGCGCGACGAGCTGGGCAGCGAGCCGGGTCCGGCGGTGCGCGCCGCCTACCAGGCACTGCTGCGCAGCGACGCCCCCATGGTCCGGCACGGTGTCGTGGCCGAGCCCAACCCGCTGCTCGGCCGCGACAAGGACGTCGCCGCCGTGACCGACCTGCTGCGCACCGCCCGGGTGACCTCGATCGTCGGCCCGGGCGGCCTCGGCAAGACCCGGCTCGCGCACGCCGTCGCCGATGCCGCCGAGCAGCGGGTCGTGCACGTCGTCGGGCTCGCCGGTGTGACCGCCGATGCCGACGTGGCCGGTGAGGTGGCGTCCGCGCTCGGCGTGCGGGACGCCGTCCTCTCCCCCGGCGCCCGGCTGCCGTCGCGGGCGGCGGCGATCGTCGACGCCCTCGGGCCGGACCCGGCGCTGCTGGTGCTCGACAACTGCGAGCACGTCGTACGTGGCGTCGCCGCGCTCGTCCAGGACCTGGTGTCGGCGCGCCGGGAGCTGCGGGTGCTCACCACCAGCCGGGCTCCGCTGCGCCTGTCCGCCGAGTCGGTCTACCAGCTGCCCGCCCTCGACCTGCCGACGATGGTCGAGCTGTTCGCGCAGCGGGCCCGGGCCACCCGGCCCGACGCCGAGCTGCCGCCGGGTGTCGTGCGCGAGCTGTGCGGCCGCCTCGACGGGCTGCCGCTCGCGGTGGAGCTGGCGGCGGCGCGCGTACGCGTGCTGTCCGTCCCCGAGATCGCCCGCCGGCTGGACGACCGCTTCGCGCTGCTGCGCGGCAGCAACCGGGACGCGCCCGAGCGGCACCACACGCTGCACGCCGTCATCGACTGGAGCTGGCACCTGCTGGAGCCGGCCGGGCAGGCGGCGATGCGCGCGCTGTCGGTGTTTCCCGGTGGCTTCACCGCCGCCGCCGCGCGCCACGTGCTCGGCGCCGACGACGTGCTGGAGCACCTGGTCGACCAGTCCCTGCTGACGGTGACCGACAGCGGTTCGGGCACACGGTTCCGGATGCTGGAGACGGTGCGCGAGTTCAGCGCCGCCCGCCTCGCCGACGCCGGCGGGACCGACGAGGCCATCGGCCGGTTCCTGGACTGGGCGCGGGACTTCGCGGTCCGGTGGCAGGCCGACGCGGACCTCACCGACGGCCTCCTGGCCGTGGACGCGGTCCGCGCCGAGCAGGAGAACCTGCTGCTGGCCCTGCGGCAGGGGCTCGACCGGGCCGACGGCGCCGCCGTCGCCGGTGCGGCGGCCGCGCTGGGCGCCCTCTGGATCACGGAGTCGAACATCCCCCGGCTGGGCGAGCTGGCGCGGGAGACCGCCTGGGTGCTGTCCCATTTCCGCCCCGACCCCGACCTCGTCGAGGTCACCCGGACCGCTCTCGTGCTGGCCGCGGTGTTCGGTTTCCTGATGCCGGGCGTCAGCCCGCTGCGCGCCGTCGCCGCCCTGCGCCGGTTGCCCCGGGCCCGGCCCGACACGCTGGTCCGGGCCGCACAGGTCGCGCTGTGCGCGCCCGACGCCGCCGCGCTGCACGAGCTGTCGGCGAGCCCCGAGCCGATGCTGGCCGGGATCACCGAATACCTGATCAGCTACCTGCACGAGTACGCCAACGAGGGCGCGAGCGCGCTCGCGGCGGCCAGGCGGATGCGCGCGTCCGTCGGTGACGACGACCGCAGCCTGCTGCTGCGGGCGCTGGCCTACAGCCGGGTCGGCGAGCTCAGCCTGCACTCCGATCCCGGCGAGGAGGCCTACCGCAACCTGCGCGCCGCCCTGGCGATCACCGAGCGGCTCGGCTGGTCGACGACCCGCGGGCAGTGGGCGCTCGTGCTGGCCAACCTGCAGCGCGGCGCGTACGACGAGGCCGAGCGCGGGCTGGCCGAGGCGATGCCGCCGGCCAGCGGGGACGACCCCGTCGACCTGGAGCGCTACGAGACGTGTGTGCGCGGCCAGCTCCTGCTGGGCCGGGGCGACGTCGAGGGCGGGCTGAGGCTGTGGCGACAGGCCGCGCTGCGGTCGTGGGCCAACGGTCGGGAGCTGGCGGAGATCGGGCTGTGGCCCTACGAGGCCGTGGCGGTCGCGGTGCTCCACCACGCCGAGCACGGCCGGCTCGACCTGGTGGGCGACATCGTCGACGGCCTGCCGGAGATCCTGGCCACGGCCGTACCCACGCTGTCCATCGTGGAGTTTCCCGTCTGCGGGTCGCTGTTGCTGGCGCTCGCGGTCGCGGAGGCCGACCGCGGCGCGCCGCTGGTCGCGCTGGCCGAGCGGTTCGGCGTCTTCCGCGGCTGGACGCCCGCGCTGACGCCGGAGCGGATCACGCGGATCGGCATGGCGGCCGACGGCCCGGCGTACGCCGACGCGGTGTCGGGGGTACCCCGGCGGGAAACCGAGGGCCATCGGGCCGCCGCCACGGCGGTACACGGCAACCCGCCCCCGAGCCCGCGGGA
>NZ_JBFAIU010000029.1:0-35183 GCF_040654855.1 Asanoa sp. NPDC050611 | reverse complement strand
GCGGTGTCGGCGTACGCCGGGCTCGATCACGAGGGCCTGCGGGCCGCCGCGCTCGCGGTCGTCCGCGACCGGGTTCAGGCGGCGGGGTCCCGCCGGAACAACGCCCGCGCCCAGAGGTAGCCGGCCAGCGCCAGCCCCACGGACCAGGCGATCGCCACGATGCCCCCGTGCTCCACGGGCGTGCCGAGCAGCAGCCCGCGCAGCGTGTCGATGATCGGCGTGAACGGCTCGTGGGTGGCGAACCAGCGGATCGCCGCCGACATGGAGTCCGGCGGCACGAACGCGCTGCTGAGGAACGGCAGCAGCTGCACGACGAAGATGAACGGCCCGACGGCCTCGGGAGTCCGGGCCGACAGGCCGACCGCGACGGCGAGCCAGGTCAGGGCGAGCGTCACCAGCGTCATGAGGCCGATCGTGCCCAACCACCGGGCGGGGTCGGCGTCCGGCCGGAAGCCGAACAGCATCGCCGCGCCGACCACCAGGACCGCGCTGATCAACGTGCGGATCGTGGAGCCGACCACGTGCCCGGTCAGCACCGCGGCGCGGGAGATCGCCATCGTGCGGAACCGGCTGATGATCCCGGTCGTGACGTCCCGGTTGACCGCGATCGCCGTCTGTCCGGCGCCGTAGCCGACCGTCATCAGCAGGATTCCGGGCACGAGATAGTCGATGTAGTCACCGCCGGGCGGCCCGAACCCGGCGTTGAGGGCGCCGCCGAACACCCCCACGAAGACGAGCAGCAGGAACACCGGCAGGGCGATGGTCATCACCAGGGTGGTGGGGTTGCGCTGCGTGTGTCGTACGTTGCGGCGCAGCATGGTCAACGCGTCGCTCATCGGACCGCCTCCGTGGTCGTCGTGCCGCGCCCGGTCAGCGCGAAGAAGACGTCGTCGAGGTCGGGCGTGTGCACGGACAGCTCCGCCACCTCGATGTCGGCGCGCTCGAGACGATCGAGGAGCAGGCGCAGCGCGGGTACGCCGCCGTCGCTGGGCACCTGCAGCGTCAACGCCTCGTCGTCGCGGGTGGTGTCGTCGAGCGCCTGGGCGGCGGCCTGGAGGCGGGCCGCGTCCGCGAACCGCAGGCGCACGTGCCCGCCGGGCAGGCCGCGCTTGAGCTCCTCGGCGGTGCCGGCCGCGACCACCTTGCCACCGTCGAGCACGGCGATCCGGTCGGCGAGCTCGTCGGCCTCGTCCAGGTACTGCGTGGTCAGGAAGATCGTGACACCGCCGGCCACGAGCCCGCGGATGGTCTCCCACATGGTCTGCCGGCTGCGCGGGTCGAGCCCGGTGGTCGGCTCGTCGAGGAAAATCACCCGGGGCTCGCCGACGAGCGTCATCGCGAGGTCGAGCCGGCGCCGCATGCCGCCGGAGTAGGTCGACGCGAGCTTGCGCGCGGCGCCGGTGAGGTCGAACCGGTCGAGCAGGTCCGCCGCCCGCCGCCGCCCCTCGACCCGGCCGAGGCGGTGCAGGTCCGCCATGAGGATCAGGTTCTCCTCGCCGGTGAGCAGGTCGTCCACGGCCGAGAACTGCCCGGTCACCCCGATGTTCCGCCGCACCGCGTCGGCCTCGGTGGCGAGGTCGTGCCCGGCGACCCGGGCCTGCCCGCCGTCGAACCGGATGAGCGTCGACAAGATCCGCACGGCGGTGGTCTTGCCGGCCCCGTTGGGGCCGAGCAGGGAGAACGTCGTCCCCTCGGCGACGGCGAGATCGATCCCGTCGAGCACGACGGTCCCGCCGAAGGATTTCCGCAGCCCGGTCACCTCGATCGCGGGCCGCGATGGAGCGCTGGCCATTTCCCCGTCCTTTCGCTGCCGTGGCGCCACTCGCCACGTCGTCGACGGAAGGGTGCGCGGTCGCGGCTTCACGCCGGCCTCACTCCGGTTTCGCCCGTCCACGGCCCGCGACACCACGGGACTGCCCCATCTGTGGCGGGTCATCGCCAATGGTCCGACCATGCTGATGATCAGGATCTATTTACTGGTGCGTCGCCCGCAGGGCACGATGGTTCGGCGACCAGGGAGGACGATGATGTCTTCGACCGAACGCACCGACGGCGACGACGACGGCACCGCCGGGTTTGTCGCGCAGTGGCGCAACGGCGCCTACAACTGTTTCAGTTCCGGGCACAAGTTCTGCCGCGAGGTCTGTCCCGTGATGCAGGTGACCCGCAACGAGGTGCACACGCCCACGGCCTTCCACGCCAACGTCGTCGCGATGGAGAAGGGGCTCCTGGACATCGCCGACGTCGCCCGCGACTACGTGCACTGCACCGGTTGCGGTGCCTGTGAGCTGCGCTGTCCCAACACCTTGTTCACCGGCGACTTCTACCGCTTCCGCACCCGCACCGTGCAGCTCGTCAAGGCCGCCCGTGCGCTCGCCGTCGATCAGGGCATCCACCAGCCCGGGTGGCAGCGGTGGGTCGAGGAGACCGACCGGCAGAGGTCCGAGCCGGTGCTCGGCGGCGAGGTGCCGGTCAGCCAGGACCACGTCCGCGACTGGGCCGCCGGGCTCGACCTGCCGGTCGGGGGCGAGACGATCCTGTTCTGCGACTGCGAGGGCGCCTTCCACCGCACGTCCGTGCCGCGGGCGGCCGCCAAGATCCTCAAAGCCGCAGGCGTCGAGTTCGGGCTCATGCGCGAGCAGTGGTGCTGCGGCGGTCCGGCCGCGGAGATGGGCTACGTCGAGCGCGCCCGCGAGTTCGCGCGGCACAACGTCGACGACTGGCGGGCCGTGGGCGCCAAACGGATCATCGTCTTCGACCCGCACGACTACATCTCGTTCACCGAGGACTATCCGAGTTACTTCGGCGACGCGTACGACTTCGAGATCGTGCTCTTCGTCGAGCTGCTCGCCGAGCTGATCCGCGACGGCCGGCTGCCGCTGACGAACCCGGTCGAGCGGACCGTCACGTACCACGACGCCTGTCGCCTCAACAAGCGCAAGGGCATCCACGCGGCGCCGCGCGAGGTGCTGCGGGCCATCCCCGGGCTCACCTTCAAGGACGTCGACCACGTCACCCAGTGGTCCTACTGCTCGGGCGCCGGCGGGGGCCTTCCGATCGAGCGCCCCGACCTCACCGCGGAGATCAGCCGCCGCCGCGTGGCGAAAGCGGCGGCCCTCGACGTCGACACGCTCGTCAGCGCGTGCGTATGGTCCGAGCGGCCGCTGACCGAGCAACGCGGCCAGCTGGAGATCATGGACCTCCTCGAGATCGTCGCGCTGTCCGCGGGTCTGGAGGACGCCGCATGACCAGCACCCTCGTCACCGACCCCGTCATCGACGAGCTGGTCGCCATCTGCGGCCCCGACAACGTCTTCGCGGACCGGTCCTCCCGGGTCAACCGCGCCCGCGTGCCCGCGCCGTTCCCGGTGCACCGCTGGGCGGAGCACGTGCCCGACGTCGTCGTGCTGCCGACCACCGCCGAGCAGGTCTCCGAGGTCGTCAAGCTGGCCAACCGCCACCGCATCCCGGTGGTGCCGCGGGCCGGCGGCACCGGGCTGACCGACGGCGCGGTGCCCCTGCGCCACGGCATCGTCGTCGACGTCAAGCTGATGAACAAGGTCCTCGAGATCGACCTCGACGACCGCACGGTCACGGTGCAGCCGGGCATCAACATGCTCAAGCTCAACGAGGAGCTGAGGCCGCACGGCGTGATCTACCCCGACGACCCGGCGTCGTACCCGTGCTCGCTCGTCGGCGGCCGCATCGGCACCAGCGGCTGGTCGCTGATCGGCGGCCGCTACGGCCACACCCGCGACCTGGTGATCAGCTTCCAGATCGTGCTGCCCACCGGCGAGCTGATCTGGGTCGGCGACGGCGGCGGCCGCAAGGTGCGCAAGTCCTCGACCGGTTACCAGCTCAAGCACCTGTTCATGGGCCACCAGGGCACGCTCGGCATCGTCACCGAGGCCGTCCTCGAGCTGGTGCCCCGCCCCGAGGCCGAGTTCGCGGCGTTCTTCTCGTACCCCGACTACGAGACCGCCTGGCGGTCCACCGGCGCCCTCGCGAAGTCGGGCCTGGCCACGCTCGCCGGCGTCGTGCTCTTCGACGAATGGAAGCTCGACTACCTGCGCCGCGACGACGAGGCCTACATCCCGCAGCCCGCCGACGTCCGCTGCGTGGTCGCCACCGCCATGTACGGCACCACCGACGAGGTCCGCCCCGGCGCCAGCCGGCTCATGCGGATCGGGGCCGAGACGGGCGGCGCCTATCTGGGCGACGAGATCTCGCAGGGCGACTGGGCGAGCCGGCACGACCGCTACGCGACCCCGCTGCACGGCCGGCTGCGCGACGGCCAGGTCGTGCCGATGAGCTGGCACTGCGAGGACGCGTCGATCAACTGGTCGCAGCTGCCGCAGGTGCGCCGCGAGTGGCACGACATCGTGGCCCGGCTCGGCGACCGCTTCCGGATCTTCGACGACTGGGGGATGTTCGCCTACACCAACGGCGCCTTCAAGCCGTGGGGCGACTACCTCACGGAGATCGACGTCGGCATCTGGGAGCAGGAGCTGGACGACGCCGCCTGGGACGCCTGGGTCACCGCCAAGCGCGACATCGCGGCGGTGGCGATCGCGCACGGCGGCTCGATCAGCGCCTGCCACGGTGCCTGCCGCGCGGGCGAGGTCGACCTGGTGCCCACCGAGCTGGGCGGCGGCTGGGACGTGATGAAGAAGGTCAAGCGCGTGCTCGACCCGCTCAACATCATGAACCCCGGAAAATACCTGCTCGACGAGGCGTACGAAGGAGATCCGTCATGATCGGTTTTCGGTTGTCCGCACAGCGGCCCCCAGAACCCAGGCGGGTCAACGACGTCGTGGTGCAGCGCTTCGACCATGTGTACGAAGTGGACCCGGCGCTGATGAGCGAACACGTGCGACAGCACGACTTTCCCGCGTGGGACACGCGCCGCATCGTCGACAGCCGGTGGGAGCACCTGGCGTGGATGCACGCCCACTGGGCGGACTCGGTGGTGTCCGGCGAGGAGCTCCTGTCCTTGAGAGCCAGCACGACCGACGAGTGAGGACGCGATGAGGTTCAGCTATGTGATGCTGCCCGACTACCCCCTGGCCGACTCGATGGAGTCCATCAAGAAGGCGGACGAGCTCGGCTTCTACGGCTGCTATGCCGCGGACGAGACCTGGCACAAGGACATGTGGTTGCTGTTCGCCGCGGCCGCCGACAAGACCACCAACATCCGGTTCGGGCCGAGCCTGTCCGGCGTGGTGCTGCGCGAGCCGACGCTGATCGCGCAGGCGACGGCCACCCTGGACGAGCTGACCGGCGGGCGGGCCGAGTGCGTCATCTCCTGCGGCAACTTCGGGCTGCTGGCGCAGTACCACATCGACTGGGCGCAGACCCGGCCGCTGTCCCGCACCCTCGAGGCGCACACCGTCATGCGGACGCTGCTCGACGAGGGTGCGATCAACTTCGAGGGCGAGTTCTACAAGTACACGGGACTGTTCACCTTCGCCCGGCCGGTGCAGCCGCGGCTGCCCTTGCTCCTGGGCGCGATGCGCGGCCCGCGCTCGTTCCAGAAGGCCGGCGAGGTCTCCGACGGCGTGCACCACGCGTTGAGCTACACCCGCGAGGCGTACGACTATCTGGTGTCGAACGTCCGCAAGGGCGCCGAGAAGGCCGGCCGCGACTGGCAGTCGCTCGACATCGGCGCCTGGATCGTGTTCTCGATCGGCCGCGACTCGGCGGCGGCGAAAGAGGCCGCGCGCAGCATGGTCGGGCTCTACGCGTCGTCGATGCCGGCCGAGCAGCTCCGCCGCAACGGCGTCGACCCGGCCGACCTCCAGCCGGTCATCGACGCGCTCGGCAAGGGCGACCTGGCGGGCGCCATCGAGCTGACCCGTCCGGACATCGCCGAGCGCCTGTCGGTCGCGGGCACGCCGGAGGAGTGCGTGGCCAAGCTCCGCTCCGAGATCGTCGACGCCGGGGTCAACCACCTGATCTTCGCGATCACCGACGCCGCGCTGGTCAAGGCGCTCATGGGCCGCGACCTGGACAACGTCGCCTCGGTCAACGAGCAGCTGCAGCTGATCCACGACGAGGTGATGCCGGCCTTTTCCCCGAAGTAGGCCAAACAGGACTTAAATTCGCGGATACTCCCCATGTGTCCGTCTTTCCGGAGTCGATGTTCCTACCGGTGGTGCTCGGGTTCTTCGGCCTGGGCACCGGCTATCTGATCTACGGGCCGCAGGAGCTGTTCGGCTTCCCGCGGCGCGACGCGCAGGTCGACCGCGCCACGGGCGTCTGGGGTATCTGGCTGCCCGGTTTCTGCCAGGCCCTGACCGGCGTGATCCTGTTCATCGGCCTGACCTGGTTCCCGGTCTTCACCGACGCCAAAGCGACCTACATGGCGGCGCTTGCGTTCAGCGCGTACGGCATCCACTGGTTCGCCCTCGGTTGGAACCGTGCCCGCGGGGCGGACGCGCGACCGAACGGCTTCATGTCGATCCCGTTCATCATCATCTCGGTCCTCGGCGCCACGGTGTTCTTCCTCGCGGACGCCTGGCCGCTCGGCGTGCTCTTCATCGGGCTGGCGCTGGTCTACATCGCGGAGTTCTTCGCGAGCTTCCGGATCGGCGTCCGGGCACTCGCGGACGGTCGCCAGACGCCCAACCTGGGCGAGAAGGCCCTCGGCTTCGTCCACATCCTGGTCGGCCTGTGGCTGATGTACCTGACGTTCGCCACGACGCTGAACGTCGCCTCGGGCTACCACATCCCGGCCGGCTGAGATCCAGGCCACATTTTCGGGGAACATGTCGCACTTCCGGCGGCTGGCCCGCTCTCACGTTGCAACCGCGACGGGAGGCCCAACCGATGTCCGAAACCGCGACGCAGGTGTTCACCGAGCACCGCACGCTGCTGTTCTCCATCGTCTACAACATGCTCGGCAGCGTCGCCGACACCGAGGACGTGCTGCAGGAGACGTGGCTGTCGTGGGCGGACCGCAACCAGGCGGGCGATGAGATCGGGAACGCCAAGGCCTACCTGGTCCGGATCGCCGTCAACCGCGCGCTCGCCCAGCAGGCCAGCATCAGCCGCCGGCGGGAGACCTATGTGGGGCCGTGGCTGCCGGAGCCGGTCGTCGAGGCCGGCGACGCGTCCGACGCCGCCGTGCGGGTCGAGTCGGTGTCCATGGCGCTGCTCGTGGTGCTGGAGACCCTCAGCCCGCTGGAGCGCGGCGTGTTCGTGCTGCACGAGGTGTTCGGCTACGCGCACACCGAGATCGCCGAGATCCTCGGGCGCAACCCGTCCGCGGTCCGCCAGCTCGCGCACCGCGCGCGGGAGCACGTGCACGCTCGACGACCGCGGTTCGCACCCGACAAGCGCGTTCAGCAGGAGCTGACCGAGCGGTTCCTGGCCGCCGCGCTCGGCGGTGACATGGCCGCCCTGATGGAGATCCTCGCGCCGGACGTGAGCCTGTGGGGCGACGGCGGCGGCAAGGCGCACGCGGCCTCGGGTCCGCGGCCGATCGAGGGCCGGGACAAGGTCGCGCGCCTCATCGCCCGGTCCGCGGCCCGGGTCGGCGCGGGCATCGAGGTCGTCTTCCGCAGCGTCAACGGCGAGCCGTCGGCGCTGCTGTTCGCCGGCGACCGGCTCTACTCGGTCGTCGTCCTCGACCTGACCCCGGACGGCCGCCAGGTCTCCGCGATCTACTCCGTCGCCAACCCCGACAAGCTGTCCCACGTCGATTGAGGACCCGTCATGTTGCGTAAGGCTCTGACCATTCCCAGTGGCCGGCGGGCGAAATGGCTCGTCCTCGCCGTCTGGATCGCCGTGCTCGTGCCCGCCCTGATGTTCGCCGGCCGCCTCGGCGACGTGGAGAAGAACGACAACGCGGCCTGGCTGCCCGGCCACGCCGAGGCGACCCAGGTCCTCGACGACGTCCGGCAGTTCCAGGCCGCCGACACCCTGCCCGCGATCGTCGTCTACGACCGGCCGGACGGCGTCACCGAGGCCGACGTGGCCAAGGCCTCGGCGGACGCCGCGGCGTTCGTGGGCATCGACGGCGTCGTCGGAGCGCCGCAGGGGCCGACCCGGTCACAGGACGGCAAGGCGCTGCAGACCGTGGTCCAGGTGCGGCAGGGCGCGGGCGGCTGGAGCGCGGTCCGCGAGGTGGTCGACGCGATGGGCGCGGTCGGCGCGAAGGACGCCGACGGGCTCGGGTTCCACGTCACCGGACCCGCCGGGTACGCGTCGGACTCGGCCGCCGCCTTCGGGGGCGTCGGCGCGCTGGGCATGATCAGCGCGGTGGTGGTGGTCGTGATCCTGCTGTTCACGTACCGCAGCCCGGTCCTGCCGCTCCTGCCCCTGCTGGCGGCCGGCGGCGCCCTGGTCACCTCGGAGGCCCTGATCTACCTGCTGGCCAGGAACGCCGGGCTGACCGTGAACGCGCAGACCAGCTTCGTGCTGACCGTGCTCGTGTTCGGCGCGGCGACGGACTACGCGCTGCTGCTCACCTCCCGCTATCGGGAGGAGTTGCTGCGCCACGCGGACCGGCACGAGGCGATGGCGGTCGCGCTGCGCCGGTCGAGCCCCGCGATCATCGCGAGCGCCGCGACCGTGGCCGTCGGCCTGCTCGTGCTGCTGCTCGCGACGCTCAACTCCACCAAGGGCCTCGGCCCGGCGTGCGCGATCGGCATCGTCGTGGGCCTGCTGGCGATGGTCACGCTGATGCCGGCGCTGCTGGTGATCTTCGGCCGCTGGATCTTCTGGCCGCGCCGGCCGGTGCACGGCGCACCCGCCCCGACGCGGCAGGGCGTCTGGACCCGGATCGGCGGTGCGATCGCCCGGCGGCCGCGGACCGTCTGGGTCGCGACGGCGCTCGCGCTCGGCGCGCTGGCGTTCGCGGTGACCGGGCTCAAGGCCGACGGCATACCGAGCAAGGACCAGTTCACCACCGAGACGCAAGCCGTTACGGGCGAGGAGATCCAGGCCCGGCACTTCCCGGCCGGCTCGGGCGACCCGGTCTACGTCGTGGCGCGGGCCGGTTCGGCGGAGCAGGTCCGGGCGGCCCTGTCCGGCGTGCCGGGGCTGACGGGGGTCACCCCGCCGGTGGTCAGGAACGATCGGGCGCTCATCCTCGGCACGCTCGAGGCCGCACCCAACAGCGACGCCGCCGTGCGTACGGTCGAGGCGGCCCGGACCGCCGTCCACGCGGTCGACGGCGCGGACGCCAAGCTCGGTGGCAGCACCGCGATCACGCTCGACATCCAACGGTCGGCGTCCCGGGACTCCACAGTGGTCATGCCCGTCGTGCTGCTCGTGGTGTTCCTCATCCTGGCGCTGCTGCTGCGGGCGATCGTCGCGCCGCTGCTGCTGATCGTGACCGTGGTGCTCTCGTTCGGGGCGGCCCTCGGCGTCAGCGCGCTGATGTTCAACCACGTCTTCGACTTCGGCGGCGCGGACGCGGCGTTCCCGCTGCAGACGTTCGTGTTCCTGGTGGCCCTGGGCATCGACTACAACATCTTCCTGGTCACCCGGGTACGCGAGGAGTCGCTGCGCCACGGCACCCGGCGCGGCGCGCTGATCGGCCTGTCCGCCACGGGCGGCGTGATCACGTCAGCGGGCCTGGTCCTCGCCGGCACCTTCGCGGCCCTGGTCACGCTGCCACTGGTGCTGGCGGCCCAGATCGGCTTCACCGTGGCGTTCGGCGTGCTGCTCGACACGCTGATCGTCCGGTCGGTGCTGGTGACGGCGCTGACCCTGGACGTGGGCCGCTGGATGTGGTGGCCGAGCAAGCTGTTCAAGCGGACGGACGACCCCGCGCCGGCAGCGCCGGAGCGCGAGGCCGCTCTCGCGATGCGGTGACGCATGCGGGCCGGCGGACCCTCGTCGGGGGTCCGTCGGAACGCGATCGCGTCCGCGGCTCGAACCGCCCGCACCCGCGTCCTCCTCGCGCCCGTGCATGAACGACGCCCGCTCGCCGCGCGGCACGTCCACCACGTTTACGCCCCCAGGTTGAGCACGCGGCCGGCGTTGTCGGCGTAGACCGGGGCCAGCACCTCCGGTGGGAGGCCGATCGCCGAGATGTCCCAGCGGCCCTGTGGCGGCACGCGGGCGTCCGGGGCGTACGGGAAGCACTCGTCCTCGGTTTCCAGGAACCGCCACCAGAGCTCGTACGCCTCCCGGGACGGTGGGAACGCGTCCGAGCCGAACAGGACCCGGTCCGGGTGGCTCTGGATGAGGCGGCTCGTGGCGCGGGGCTGGCGGCCCAGCTCGGCCAGACGGCCACCCAGGTCGATGTGGAAGTTGGGGTGGCGGGTCAGCATGCCGTCGACCCAGGACAGGTCCTCGGCCGCGCAGCCGACGTGTGCGCCGATGAACGTCGTGCCCGGGGCGCCGGCCACCCCCGTCTCCAGCGCCGACATCAGGCGGTCGAAGGTCGGATAGCCCGGCGCGCCGAACCACCAGTCCGGGTTCTCGGCCAGCTCCTCGAAGCGCTCGTTGCGGGCGTCCAGCGGCGCGAAGAAGGCGATCGGGTCCGCGGTGTGGATGAGGACGGGCAGGCTTAGCTCCCCGGCCGCCACGAAGACGTCCGACAGGCGCGGGTCGTCGGGCAGCACCGTCGCGCCCTCCGCGTCCCGGACGGTCAGGCCCAGGTCCTTCCAGACCTTGACGCCGCGGGCACCGGCGTCGCGGGCGCGGTGCAGGGCCGCGATCAACGCGCCGGTCGGGTCCGGGCCGTGCAGCAGTGACCAGTCGAGGTGGCAGAAGGTCACGAACCTGTCCGGGTACGCGCTGTCGAAGCGCGCCACGTTGGCGTCCAGCTCGGCGTCCCAGCGGCCGTCGAGGTTGACGATCGTGCGGACACCGACCTCGTCCATGAGGTCCAGCAGCGCCGGGACGTCGGGCACGAGCCAGTCGCCGCCGCCCAGCCAGCGGCCCAGGTGGTTGTGCACGTCGACGGCCGGCACCGCCGCGCGTGGCACGTGCGTCGACGGGCGGCGGATCGCGGGCACCGGCGTGTAGTCCCGCAGGCGCAGGTCGGCCAGGTTCATCCGCGCAGCCCTTCCGGCAGCAGGTCGCCGTGCGCGGCGGTCAGGGCGTCGCACAGGTCCCAGATCTCGTCGACGGTCAGCGATGCCGCGGTGTTCGGGTCGACCATGGCGGCCTGACGCACCAGCCGCGGGTCGGCGCTGACCGCCGCCGCCACGGTCAACTCGCCGACGCTGACGTAGGGACGGTTGACCGCGGCGAGCTGCGGTGGCAGGTCGCCGGCCGGCTCGGGGTGGGCGCCGGCGGCGTCGACGACGGTCGGCACCTCGACCGCGAAGCCGCCCGGCAGGTTGCCGATCAGCCCGTCGTTGACGACGTTGGCGACGATCCGGCGCGGCGTGCCGGTGACCATGCTCTGGACCACCTGTGGTGCGTACTCGGCCGTCTCGCGGCTCAAGTCGATCGGGCCGGTGTCGGCGCGGGCGGCCGCGTACTCGGCGAGGTTCTCCTCGCTCACCCGCAGGTAGTCGCCGACCGGGATGCGCAGCCGGGCGAGCTCCTTGTCGTGGCGCAGGTACCACGGCACGTACTCCGCGGAGTGCTCGCTCGTCTCGGTCGGGTAGTAGCCGAGCCGCCGGTACATGTCGACGCGCACGCGGCGGCGCAGCTCCGGGTCGGCCGTGATCGCCTCGTCGAGCAAGGGGTAAAGGTCCGTCCCTTCGCGTTGCCAACGCACTATCCATGCCTGGTGGTTGACGCCGGCACTGTCGAACGTGACGTCCGCGAACGGCACGCCGACGATCTCGCAGAGGCCGCGCACCGTCCAGTAGACCGAGTGGCACAGCCCCAGCACCTTGAGCCGCGGCGCCACCCGGGCCAGGTAGGTGACGTTCATGGCCATCGGGTTGGTGTAGTTGAGCAGCCACGCGTCCGGGCACAGCTCGGCCATGTCCGCGGCGATGCCGGCGAGCACCGGGAACGTGCGCAGCCCGCGGAAGATGCCGCCGATGCCGATCGTGTCGCCGATGGTCTGGCGTAGGCCGAACCGGGCCGGCACGTCGAAGTCGACGCGGGTGGCCGCGTACATGCCGACCTGGACGGTGTTGATGACGAAATCAGCGCCCGGCAGCGCCTTCCGCCGGTCTTGCGTCGCTACCACCTCCGGCTCCACGCCGTAGGCGTCAGCGACGCGGCGCGCCAGTGCCGCGGCCGTCCCGAGCCGCTCGGGATCGATGTCGTGCAGGACGATCCGCGCACCGGCCAGCTCGGGGAACCCGAGGATGTCGGTGAGCAGCTCGCGGGTGAACACGACGCTGCCCGCGCCGAGGAAAACGATGGTGGTCAAGTGTCCTCCTGAGGCGACGCGGGCAGCGCCGGAAACGGTTTACTGGAACGAGATGTGGTCGATGGTGACGGTGGAGTTGCCGCCGTACCAGAAGCCCATCGCGAGCTGGGACGGCGAGTTGCGGTTGATGCCGTTGGCCGCCATCGGGATCCGGATGTCCTGGAACGACGTGGTGATCACCGGATGCGCCCCACCGTCCAGTGTGAAGTCGGCGAACAGCTTCGTCGCACCGCCGAGACCGAGGTTGAAGTGGTTCTGCTCTCCCCCGGCCGCGCCCTTGACCCGCAGCACGAGATAGGTGCGGCTGGAAAGGTCGACACCCACGTCCGAACCGAACCAGCCACAGTTGTTGTAGCGCAGGCTCAACGCCCCACCGGTGACCATCCCGGATCCGCCGCCGTCGAGGAAGCAGTTGGCACCGGTCCACTTACCGAGGTCGTTCTGCGCGGTCGCTGGATAGGCCGGTGTGCCGTCGAAGTTGTCGAGCACCAACCCCGTCGGCGCCGGCGGTGTCGCGTCCGTGGTCACGGTGACCGTGTTGCTCGCGACCGATCTGTTGCCCGCGGCGTCGCGCGCACGAACCGAATAACTGTAGGCAGTGGAAGCGGCCAGACCGTTGTCGGTGTACGACGTCCCGGTCGGACTGCCGACCAGCGTCGACCCACGGAACACCTCGTAGCCCGTCACACCGACGTTGTCGGTCGAACCGGACCATGACAGTGAGACCGAGGTGTCCGTCTTCCCCGACGACGACAACACCGGAGCACCCGGCGCCGTGCAGTCACCGGAGCAGCCGGTCGTGGTCGCCGAGACCGTAGCGGACGGTCCCGATACGTTGCCCGCCGCGTCCACGGCCCGCACCTGATACTGATAGGTCTGCCCCGGCGAGCGCCCGGTGTCCGTGAACGACGTGCCGGACGGCGAACCGACCAGCGTGCCGTTCCGGAACACCTGGTAACCGGTCACACCGACGTTGTCGGTGGCCGCGGACCAGGACAGGGAGACGCTGGTGTTCGTCACGCCGGACACCGTCAGGCCATTGGGCACCGACGGTGCCGCGCAGTCGCCGGAGCACGAGCCGACGCTGACCGCGCTCGCCAGCACGTTGTAGCCCTTGGCCGCGTCCCAGGTGCCGGTGTTGGCCAGCCGCACCGAGTACTCCGGGCGCGACTGGAGCGCGGCGGTGGGGTCGGGCAACCACAGGGCCAGCCGGTAGCTCCCCGCGACGGCCCCGCCGGGCACGGTCACGTTGGCGGTGACGGTGCTCGGGCCGGCCAGCCACGACCGTGGGTCGATCCCGGTCAACGGCAGGTTGTAGCGGTTGGTGCCGTTGTCGAGCACGAGATGGACGGGCCGGCTCTTGACGATCCCCGACCACCCGTCGTTGTTGAGGTGGGCGGTGAAGGTCAGGCCGCCGCCGGGCGCCACCGTCGTCGGGAACGTCGCGTCCACCAGTCTCAGCCGGTAGCCCAGCTTGCGCTTGATGCGCGTGAAGCAGGTCTCCGCGGGGTCGTTCCCGCCGGCGGCCAGCTGCGCCGCCTTCCACTTGTCGGTGTTGACGGCCGCGTAGTCCTCGTTGATCTCGGTGAAGTTGAGCTTCTGCATTTCGGACTGCGCGTTGACGCACGCGGCGTCGTTGTAGCCGTCGGCGCCGCACGTCTCGCCGCCGACCATCTTGTTGTGCCCGGCCAACGTGGCGAGGTCGTACATCCACTGTTTTTTCTGCTCGATGTAGTACCAACCCATCCAGGACGGGTTGTCGTAGGTGCCCATGTCGTTGTAGTCGGCCAGGAAGCAGTCGTTGTGGAAGCCGATCCGGTCCTTCTGCGCCTGCGTGAGGGTGCAGCCACCGGGCACGACGCACGACGTGGGGTCGACCACCTCCTTGATGTAGATGGGATAGCGCATCGCGAGCGGCATCGAGGCCGGCGTCGTGTCGGCGATCCGCTTCATGATGCGGTAGCGCGCGGGCGCCTCCTCGACCGACGACGGGTTGGTGAGGCCGCCGGTGTGCCACTCGCCCCACGCGCCGAGGTAGCCGGTCTCCAGGTGGAGCACCACGTCGGCGTTGGCGGTGATGACGGCGTTGAGCTGACCGATGTGGGCCAGAATCTGTGCCTCGTCGACACTGACGTAACCGTCCCAGGTGTACGCGGGCCGCAGCACGATCTTCATGCCCGCGGCCCGCACCGCGGCGAGCCCGGACGCCAGGTTGTCCAGCAGCGCCTGCGGGAGGGCCTGGGTCCGGTACTTGTCGAGGTGTACGTAGCTGTGCACGAGCGTGTTGCCGTTGGCCCGCGCGCGGGCGAACGTCCGGTCGAGCAGGTCGGGGTTGAAGCCGGGAATCGTAGCGGCGTTGACGTAGTCGTTGACCGCCGGGTCGTTGATGATCTCGTATCGGTTGTGGTAACCGCGTTCCGGGTTGGGGAACGCCGTGGCCAGGTCGGCCTGGTAGGTGACCGTGGCGGCCTGGGCGGGAGCGGCGACCGCCACCACGCCCAGACCGGCGACCAGCGCCGACACGGTGAGCAACCGCAGAGTGCGCATGATGCCCGTCCCCTACTGGAAGGAGATGTGGTCGATGGTGACGGTCGAGCTGCCGCCGTACCAGAAGCCCATGGCGAGCTGGGACGGCGAGTTGCGGTTGATGCCGTTGGCGGCCATCGGGATCCGGATGTCCTGGAAGCTCGTGGTGATCACCGGGTGGGCACCACCGTCCAAAGTAAAGTCGCCGAAGACCTTCGTGGCACCACCCAGGCCGAGGTTGAAGTGGCTCTGCTCTCCCCCGACCGCACCCTTGACCCTGACCACCAGATAGGTGCGACCCGACAGGTCGACACCGACGTCCGAGCCGAACCAGCCACAGTTGTTGTAGCGCAGGCTCAACGCCCCACCGGTGACCACCCCGGAACCGCCGCCGTCCAGGAAGCAGTTTCCGCCGGTCCACTTACCCAGATCGTTCTGCGCGGCGGACGGATAGGCGGGCGTGCCGTCGAAGTTGTCCAGCACCAGTCCGACCGGGGCCGGCGGCGTCGCGTCCGTCGTCACGGTCACCGCGTTGCTCGGCGCGGACCGGTTCCCCGCCGCGTCACGGGCGCGGACCGTATAACTGTAGGCCGTGGAAGCGGTCAGACCGCTGTCGGTGAACGACGTTCCGGTCGGACTGCCCACGAGCGTCGCACCGCGGTAGACCTCGTAGCCCGTCACACCGACGTTGTCGGTCGCACCCGTCCACGACAGGGACACCGACGTGTCAGTCTTTCCGGTCGACGACAAGGTCGGCGCGGACGGCACCGTGCAGTCACCCGCACACCCGGTCGTGGTCGCCGACACCGTCGCCGACGGCCCCGACACGTTGCCCGCGGCGTCGACCGCCCGCACCTGGTACTGGTAGGTCTGCCCCGGCGAGCGCCCGCTGTCCGTGAACGACGTCCCCGACGGCGAACCCACGAGCGTGCCGTCCCGGAACACCTGGTAACCCGTCACGCCCACGTTGTCGGTGGCCGCGGCCCAGGACAGGGACACGCTCGTGTTGGTCGCCCCGGACACGGTCAGACCGGTCGGCGCCGACGGCGCGGTGCAGTCACCGGAGCACGTGCCGCTGGTGGACAGGCTGCCGAGGTTGACCCAGCCGTCGCCGCCCTGGTTGGCGTTGGCGAACGACAGCGGCAGCGCCGGTCGCCACTGGTCGATGATCCAGTCGGTCAGCCGGCTAGCCGCCGGCCGGGCCCGCAGGACCTCGGGCGTCACCACCTCGAGCGGGTTGCGCACCTTCAGCACCAGGCTGTAGGAGCCCGCCGGGACACCGGCGGTGTTCAGCGTCGCGGAGAAGTTGACCGGCCGCCCGAAGTCGAGATAGGTCGGGTCGCCGCCCACGCCCCAGTCCGGGAACGCCCGGATCCGCAGCGGCTGCACCTGGCGCAGGTCCCAGCTCGTGTCCCACGTCTTCACGATCGCGCCGGCGGAGTCGCGCAGGCCGATCACGGTCGTCCACGGGTAGTAGAACGGTGCCACACCGTTGTTCTGCATGGTGACGCCGACCTTGAACGTACCCCCGGCCGTGGCGTTGAAGTTGGCCTGCGGGATGTGCAGGTTGTAGCCCATCTTGCGCACGCCGGCCGCGACCTTCGGGTCGGTCGCGCTGTAACCGCCCGCGCCGATCTGGTTGATCATCCAGCTGATGTGGGTGAGCTCGGTCGCGGCGAGCACGTCGTCGACCTGCCCGGAACCGCCGGGCCAGTTGGCGTAGAGGCTGCCCTGGATCTCGGGCCGGGCCTCGCCGCCGATCGACTGGGTGACCCACCGGTTCTCGGTGCCGGTGTTGAGCTGCAGCTGCAGGAACGCGTCGTCCCAGCCGTTCATCGACGCCGGAAGGGTCATACCTTTGAGTTGGTTGCCACGCCACTCCTTGTACGGCCACGAGTCGTCGTGGAACCCGATGTTCGCGTTCTCGGTGCCAGCCAGCGGATAGCGGACCTCGAGCTGGATGTTGGCGAACGCACTGTCGAACGCGCCCATCAGCGTGCGGATGGTGGCGTCGGTCGGCATCAGGTTGGGGTAGCCGTCGGCCGTGTCGCGGTCGTAAGGCCAGGTGTGCCACTCACCCCAGAGCCCGACCAGGCCCATCGTCATGAACCCGATCCGCGGGTCCGCCGTGCCGCCGGGCCCGGCCCGGTCGTAGCGCGCCGCGAACGCGTTGATGAAGCTGGTCAGCGCGGCGATCACGTCCGGGTCGTCGTAGTCGGGGCTGACCGTGCCCCAGAAACCGTTGGTGCGCAGGGCCATCCTGCCGTTGAGGCACGGCGGGATGCCGTTGCCCGGGTGGGTGCCGCTGCCGCCCGGGTACTCGACGTAGAACCGGAACGCGACCTGGCGACCCCAGACCGCCGCCTCGTCGAGCGCCTTCTCGAACACGCTCCAGTCGAAGACATCGCACCTGTTCGGATCCTTCATCACCTCGTTGAGCGCGAAGTAGCTCCAGACGAGGCCGCCCGGGTACTTCGCGCCGAGGTTGTCGCCCGGGAACAGGTAGGGCGCGAAGCCCTTCAGCGGCTGGCCGACCGGTGCGTCGGCGTAGGCGTAGGTGTGCGTGGAGAGGCTGGTGTCGGGGCCGGGCCCGGCCGGCGGGCGGGACGGTGGGCCCGCCGGCGCGGCGCCCGCACTGGTCGGGACCAGCACGAACAGGAGTGCCGCCGCGACAGCGGCGAGCAGCTTGCGGACAGGTGACATGGACCGTGTTCCCTTCGGGACGGAGTTAGGAACAGGTGCGCGGGCGTGGTCAGCGGATGGTGACCGCTCCCAGGTCGAGCCAGCCGGAACGGTCGTCCTGGCTGGTGTTGGCGAACCGCAACGGGATGCCGTTGCGCAGGGGGTTCGGCACGCGCATGGCGATGTCGTAGCGACCGGCGCGCAGGCCACGGGTGTCGAGCCGGCTCGACAGCGTGACCGGGTCCGACCCGGGCTGGATGCCGGCCATGGTCCAGGGCGTGTGCCAGCGCCGGACGACGCGGCCCCGGCCGTCGACCGCCGCCAGCTCGGCCCGCCAGTCGTAGTAGAACGGCGCGACGCCGCGGTTGGCCACGCGGATCGACACGCGGTCACGGGCCAGCGCCGCCTCGGTGACGGTCAGCTCGTAGCCGAGCGAGCGGGACGCGGCCAACGCGCGCTCGTAGTTGGCGCCGGAGTAGCCCGTGGGCGCGAACGCCGCGTGGTTGATCAGCCAGGAGGCGTGCGTCTGTGCGACCGACGCGGCGAAGTCCTCGTACTGGCCGCAGCTGACCGGCTCGTCCCACAGGCACGACTGGATCTCGGGGCGCAGCTCGCCGCCGATGGGCTCCTGGCGCCACTTCTCCGTCACGCCCTGGTCGATCAGGCGCTGCACGAAGTGCCAGGACGTCGGCGGCAACGTCTCGAACGCGAACGAGTCGTCGTGGTAGCCGATGCCGAGCTCCTTGTTCTCGGGGCTCGGATAGCGGGCCAGCAGCCGGGTCCGGTCGAACGCCGTCTCGTAGCGGTCGAGGATCCGCGCGAGCACGTCGGTGCTGGGCATCCAGTTCTCGGGCAGGGTCCACCCGTCGTGCGGCCAGGTGTGCCACTCGCCCCAGAAGCCGATCAGGCCGAGCGTGACGAACCCGATCCGCGGGTCACCGTCGTACCGCCGGCCGAAGGCGGTGATGAAGTTCTCGAGCGCCGACACCAGCCGCGGGTCGTCGTAGTCCGGCGAGACGCTGACGCCGTTGTTGCCGTTCTCGGTGTACGGGTGGGTCACCAGGCCCTGGTCGAGCAGGTACCGGGGGACGCCGGTGGGTTTGCCGGGATAGTCCAGGTAGAACCGGAACACGGCCTGGTGTCCCCGGCCGGCGATGTCGTCGAGCTGGCGTTCCAGGGCGTCCCAGCGGAACTGCCTCGGCCCCGTCATCACGTCGCTCAGCGGAAGGTAGAACCATTCCATGCTGTACGGGAACGTCTGGTAACTGCCGGCGTACGGCAGGAAGCCCTTGAGCGGGTTGTCGGCGGGAGCGGGTGCGTAGGCCAGTGGAGTCCACTGGGGACCGTGCGTGGGTGCGGCCACGGCGGGCGTGCCCGCCGCGATGGTCAACGTCGCCAGCAGGGCGACGGTCAGGCGGAGTGCGCGTCTCATGAGGGCGGGTCATCCTCCCCGGGTTTCCGACGTAATACGAAGAGGTGTTGACAAAATTTCGAAGGTCTACATCATTATTCGGGAACGGGCCGGCTGGCAAGAGCCAACCCGGGAGAAAGATCAGAGGCGATCGATGAGAGCGACGAAACGGCGCGACGACCGTCGCGCGGCGTGGTGGTTCCTGCTGCCGGTGCTGGTGGGCTTCGCGGTCTTCTACGGCTATCCGGCCGTGCGCGGCCTCTGGTACTCGGTCACGGACTACACGATGCTCAACACGCCGTCGTACGTCGGCGCGGAGAACTACACCGAGCTGATGCGTGACGGCGAGTTCTGGCACTCGCTGCTCGTCACCGGCTGGTACGTGGTCCTGAACATCGGGTCGCAGACCCTCCTGGCCCTCGGCATCGCCGCGCTCATGCACCGGCTGACGCGGTCGGTCGTCCTGCGGGCGACGCTGCTGCTGCCGTGGCTCGTCCCCAACGTCACCATCGGCCTGCTGTGGATGTGGCTGCTGGACACGAACCTCGGCTTCCTCAACCACCTGCTCGGCACGCTGGGGCTGGGCCCGGTCGGGTTTCTCAGCGACGCGACCTGGGCGATGCCGTCGATCGCGGCCATCAACACCTGGGCCTACACCGGCTACACGGCGCTGCTGCTCTACGCCGGGATGCTGCAGATACCGCAGCACCTCTACGAGAGCGCCGCGATCGACGGTGCCAACGAGTGGCGGATGTTCCGCCGCATCACCCTGCCGCTGCTGCGCCCGGTCCTGGCGCTGGTGCTGGTGGTCTCGCTGATCGGCTCGTTCCAGATCTTCGACACGATCGCCGTGACCACGAAGGGCGACCCGGTCGGTGCGACGCGGGCCATCTACTTCTTCATCTACGAGGAAGCCTTCAGGTTCTTCCACCTGGGATACGCCGCCGCGGCGGCGATCTGCCTGGCGTTGATCCTCGGCGTCCTCACCGTCATACAGATGCGCCTGCTGCGCGCGTCCCGGTCGGATCTGGCTTAGGGGGCCGGCGCATGCGTAGGAAGAGGGTCACTCCCAGCCGGATCGTGGGTTGGGCGGTGCTGGCGGCCATCGTCGTGGTCAGCGTCTTCCCGTTCTGGTGGATGGTGCGCACCGCGTTGACGCCGGCCGCCGACATGTACACCGACCACACCGGCCTGCTCCCCGACCACCCGACGATCGTCAACTTCACCCGGGTGCTCGGCCTGACCACCGAGGCCGAGGCGCGCGCGGCGGGCGGTTCCGGCGCGCACGTCGACTTCGCCCGCTACCTGCTCAACTCGATCGTCTACTGCGCGCTCATCGCCGGTTTCCAGACGCTGTTCTGCGCGATGGCCGGATATGCCTTCGCCCGCCTGCGTTTCCCCGGCCGCGACCTCGTCTTCGGCATCCTGATCAGCGCGCTGATGGTGCCGCCGATCTTCACGCTCCTGCCGAACTTCGTCTTCGTCAAGGAGCTCGACCTGATCAACACGATGGCGGGCATGGTCGCGCCCACCATCCTGATGACACCGTTCGCGGTGTTCTTCCTCCGCCAGTTCTTCCTCTCGCTGCCCCGGGACGTGGAGGAGGCGGCGATCCTCGACGGCAACGGCCCGTGGGGCATCTTCTGGCGCATCGCGCTGCCGATGAGCCGCGGCCCGCTGATCACCATCGGGCTCACCACGATCGTCTGGGCCTGGAAGGACTACCTGTGGCCGCTGCTGGTCGGCCGGAGTGAGGAGAACCGGCTCGTCACGGTCGCCCTCGGCGTGTTCCTGCAGCAGTCGCCCAATACCCAACCCGACTGGACCGGGCTGATGGCCGCCTCGACGCTGTCGGTCCTGCCCGTCCTGGTCCTGCTGGTCTTCATGGGCCGGCGCCTCGTCCAGTCCCTGAACTTCACCGGAAGCAAGTGACCCGTACCCCGCAGAGAAGAGGATGAGATGATCCGCAGATCACGTGCCGGGGCAGCACTGCTGTCGCTGGCCCTCGTGGCCGGGCTGGCCGCGTGCTCGAAGTCGGGCGACGACGGCGCCGGCGGTGACGCCGTCACCCTGGACTACTGGCTCTGGGACGACAACCAGAAGGCCTCCTACCAGGCCTGCGCCGACGCGTTCCACGACGACAACCCGAACATCACCATCAAGATCACGCAGTCGGCGTGGGACCAGTACTGGCAGAACCTCACCACCCAGGTCGCCGCCGGCGAGGCGCCCGACGTGTGGACCAACCAGGGCTCCTACTACCCGCAGTTCGTGACCTCGGGGCAGATCCTCGACCTGGAGCCCTACGTCAAGGCCGACAACGTCGACCTGTCGCAGTACCAGGGCGGCCTGGCCGGGCTGTTCGAGAAGGACGGCAAGCGCTACGGCCTGCCGAAGGACTGGGACACCATGGCGGTGGTCTACAACACCGACCTGCTCAAGGCGGCCGGCCTCGACGCGGCGGCGCTCAAGGACCTGACCTGGAACCCGACGGACGGCGGCTCCTTCGAGCAGGCGATCGCCAAGGCCACTGTGGACAATAAGGGCAAGAACGGGCTGGACCCCGCCTTCGACAAGACGAAGGTGAAGACGTACGGGTTCCTGCCCGAGTGGAAGGACGGCTCCCAGGGTCAGAACGGCTGGGGCAACTTCGCCGCCATGCTCGGGTTCACCTACCTCGACAAGAACCCGTGGGGCACGCAGTACAAGTACGACGACCCCCGACTGGCCCAGGTCATCGACTGGTACAAGGGGCTGATCGCCAAGGGTTACAGCCCCGCCCTCGACCAGCGGTCCACATTGGCCAACGACGCGCTGCTGAACGCCGGCAAGGGCGCCATGACCATCACCGGCTCCTGGATGATCAACAGCTACCTCGGCGACTCGGCGAAGGTGAAGTTCGCGTTCGCGCCGCTGCCGGCCGGGCCGCAGGGCCGCAAGTCGGCCATCAACGGCCTCTCGGACGCGATCTGGTCGGGCACCGAGCACAAGGACGAGGCCTGGAAGTGGGTCAAGTTCCTCGCCTCGAGCGACTGCCAGGACATCGTCGCCAACAACGCCGTGGTCTTCCCGGCCATCAAGACGGCCAGCGAGAAGGCCCTGGCCGCGCACGAGGGCAAGGGCCGGGACGTGCAGGCGTTCATCGACGAGGCGACCGCGCCCGGCGGCACGTTCTTCCTGCCCATCACCGACCACGGCAGCGAGGTCAGCAAGATCGTGCAGGACGCGATCCAGTCGGCGGTGCTCGGCCAGACCGACTCGGCCAGCGCGCTGAAGAAGGCCAACGAGCAGGTCAACGCGCTGTTCAAGTAATCCCTGATCCACCCGGTGCGGCGGGAACAGCTCATGGGGTCCCGCCGCACCGCCCTACCCGCCAAGGAGAACAATGGCACTGCTCATCGAGCTGGCCGGACGCACCTTCGCCCTCGAACACGACGGCCCCGGCAGCCCGCAAGCAGCCGACGGGGGGCTGGTCCTGCCACCGGGCCGCGTCGCGCTGCTGCACGGACTGGGCGATGCCCTGTTCTACCGGCACGGGCAGAACTCCTGGAGCCCCTGCGGCTGGCGGCGGTTGAGCGAGCCGCCGCTGCGCATCGCCAACCCGCGGCGCCGGGTCACGGCCGACGACGACGTCTGGGACGACCCGGCCCGGCACCACTCGTCGGCGGTGGCCGCCCTCGACGCGGGCGACGGCAACGTGCTGCTGCTCGGCGCGCTCGGGCTGGGCGTGCCGCGGCTGTCGGCCGACCGGGACGCCATCGCGGGCTGGTACGAGCACGGCGCCGCACCCTGGTTCGCCGCGTGCGGGCCGGAGGACGAGGTGTTCGCCGCCTACACCCGGCACCTGGCCGCCCGGCTGGGCAGCAGCTCCCGGCGCGCGGGCAACGTGTGGTGCTCCTGGTACGCCTACTACGAGACGATCACCGAGCAGCAGCTCGCCAAGGACCTGGACGACCTGCGCGGCCTGCCGTTCGACGTCGTGCAGGTCGACGACGGGTGGGAGGAGCTGGTCGGCGACTGGCGACCCAACCACAAGTTCCCGTCCGGCATGCGGGCGCTGGCCGACCGGATCACCGACGCCGGCATGACGCCCGGGCTCTGGCTGGCACCGTTCATCGCCCTGCCAGGCGCGGAGATCGCCCAGCGGCGGCCGGAGCTGCTGCTGCGCGACGGCCGCGGCGAGCGGGTGATCGCCGGCTCCAACTGGGGCAGCGGCTACTACGCGCTCGACCTGTCGCGGCCGGACACATTGGACTATCTCGGTGAGCTGACGCAGCGGGTCGTACACGAGTGGGGCTTCAAGTATCTCAAGCTCGACTTCATCAACGCCGGCGCGGTGCCCGGGGCACGGCTGGCCGACGCGGAGCGCGAACAGTCCTATCGCGACGCGATCGCGCTGATCCGCCGGATCGCCGGCGACGACGTCTACCTGCTCGGCAGCGGCGCGATCCTGCTGCCGTCGCTGGGGATCCTCGACGGGTTGCGCAGCGGGCCCGACGTGGCGCCGATGTGGCAGAACTACGCGAGCGACGACCCGTCCGACGCGATGGCCCGCAACGCCGTGGTCAACGCCGTGCACCGCCTGTGGCACCAGCCGCTGGCCGAGGTCGACCCCGACGTCGTCTACTTCCGCAGCCGGCTCAACCTGCTCACCGACCAGCAGCTCGCGTGGCTGCGCGACCTGGCCGACGTCTGCCGCTTCCGGGCCATCTCGGACCCGCCGAGCTGGCTGACGCCGACCGAGCTCGAGGAGATGACCGGCTACCTGTCGGCCCGGCCCGAGATCCGGCGGGCGGGGCGCTACGAGTACACGATCGACGGTCGGATGGCGGACTTCACCGCCGCGATCACGCCCGCGGCGGCGGCGTACCCCATCTCCTGAGCTAGTTTGTAAAGAAAGCAGCGTAAAGAAAAGGGATGAACGTGACAGAACTGGCGACGACCGGAGCGGATCTCTCGCGGCTGCGCGAGCTCAACTCGTTGAGCATCGTGCGCGCGCTGCGTGACCACCCGCCGTCCACCGTCACCGAGCTGTCGCAGCGCACCGGGCTGTCCCGGCCGGCGGTCGACGTGATCGCGCAGGGTCTCGTCTCCGACGGTTGGGCCAGCGTCCTGGAGCCCGGTGCGAGCAGCGCGGTCGGCCGGCCGGCCCGCCGCTACCAGTTCCGCGCGGGCGCGGGCCACGTGCTCGGCGTCGACATCGGCGTGCACAAGATCCTCGCGCTGCTGGCCGACCTCGACGGCAACATCGTGCAGACGGTGCGCCGGTCGGTCTCCGCCGACGCCGGTCCGGACGCCCGCCTGGCGGAGCTCGACAAGGTCGTGAACGCCTGCGTCGCCAAGGCCGGCAAGACCCCGTCGGACATCTGGGCGGTCACGGTCGGCGTCACGGGTGCCGTCGACGCCGCCGGGCAGACGAGCTTCTTCACGCCATTGCCGGGTTGGCGGAGCGTCAACCTGACCGCCCACCTGAGCACGCGGTTCACCTGCCCGGTCATCGTGGAGAACGACTGCAAGCTCGCGGCCCTCGCCGAGCGTTGGAAGGGCGCGGCGAGCGACGCGGACGACATCGTCTACCTGCTCGCGGGCATGCGCAACGGCGCCGGTCTGATCATCGACGGCGTCCTCCGGCGCGGCTTCGGCGGCGCGGCGGGCGAGATCGGCGCCCTGAAACAGGTGCGCTGGCTCAACGCCCCCGCCCACCTCGAGAACTGCCCGGGCGTCCCGGACACGGTCGGCCCGGACGACGCCGCGGCCTGGGTCTTCAACGCGGCCCGCGAGGGCAACCGCGCGGCCCGAGCGGCGGTCAACCGCTACGTCAAGGACCTGGCCGTCGGCGCGGCGGCCCTGGTCCTGACACTGGACCCCCAGGTCGTCATCTTCGGCGGCGGCTTCTCCCGGTCGGCGGACCTGGTCCTCGACCCGCTCCGCACGGAGCTGTCCCGCCTGTGCCTGCGGATGCCGGAGGTCCGAGCGTCCACATTGGGCGCCGAATCGGTCGCCCTGGGCGCGCTCAAGCTGTCCCTGAACGAGATCGACGACCGCCTGTTCAGCGCGGGCCTCTCGGCTCCGGTGGCGCCCCGCCGCCAGTAGCCAGGTGGTCGACGAACCACCGCCCGGCTTCGGTGGTGACCTGGTCGAGGGTGCCCGGCTCCTCGAAGAGATGGGTCGCGCCGGGGATGACGCGCAGGTCGGTGGTCGCGGTCATGCGCGCGCGGGCCTGTTCGTTGAGGTCCAGCACCCGGGTGTCCAGCTCCCCGACGATCAGCAAGGTCGGTGCGCGCACCCGGCCGAGCGCCGGGCCGGCCAGGTCGGGCCGCCCACCGCGGGACACCACCGCGCGCACCGGGCCGGGTCGCTCGGCCGCGGCGAGCAGGGCCGCGGCCGCCCCGGTGCTGGCGCCGAACAGGCCGACCGCCCGCGCGCCCAGCCAGTCGACGATCCCGACCAATCGGGCGCTCAGCAGATCGACGTCGAACCGCAGCTCGCCGGTGCGGGCGTCGACCCGCTCCTCATCGGCGGTGAGCAGGTCGACCAGGACGGTGCCGAGACGGCGCTCCCCGAGCCCGGCGGCGACCGCCCGGTTCCGCGGGCTGTGCCGTGAGCTGCCGCTGCCGTGCGCGAACACCACCACGCCGAGCGGATCGTCGGGCAGCGCGAAATCCGCGTCCAGCGTGACACCGGCGGTCCGGATCTCCATTCTCGCCGCCTACCCGTTCTGCCGGATCCGAATCACCCACGGCGGGTATCAACCGGGGCGACACTGTCGTGTTCGCGCGGCCCATTTGCTCTGCATCCATATACGCATCACCCGCAACGGGCTGATTCGTATATGGATGCAGAGCAAAGGCGCCATGCACCAGCACCGACGTGGCGGCCGGCAGGGCGCGGGCCGGCGAGACCGCACGCGCGGCGTGCGGACGGCAGTGCCCGGGTGGTCAGGGTGCCAGGCCGCGGCGGAGGGCGCCGCCGAGCTCCGCGATCTGGCGCTGCGAGACGTCGGCCGACAGGATCGCCTGCGAGCCGTGGAACGTGCCCGCCCACTGGTGCAGCTCGACCGACACGCCCGCCTGCAGCAGGCGCAGCGCGTACTCGATGTTCTCGTCGCGGTTCGGGCAGAACTCGGCCGAGGCGATGTAGGCCGGCGGCAGGCCCGACAGGTCCGTGGCCCGGTTCGGGGCGGCATACGGCGTGGCCGGCGCGCCGCCCAGGTAGTGCCGCCACGACGCCGCCACCTTGCCGCTGTTCATCCACGGCGTGTCGGTGAGGTGCCGGGCCGACCAGGTCGTCATCCGGTCGTCGAGCCCCGGCTGGTTGAGCAGCTGGAAGCAGATCGGCGGCCCCTGCTCGTCGCGCGACCGCAACGCCATCCCCGCCGCCAACGAGCCGCCGGCGCTGTGCCCGCCGACCGCGATCCGGGCGGGGTCGACGCCGAAATCGGCGGCGTGCGCCGCGATCCAGGTCAGCACGGCGTACGCGTCGTCGTGCGCGGCCGGGAACGGGTGCTCGGGAGCGAGCCGGTAGCCCACCGAGATCACCGTGGCGCCGGCGGCGTCCGCGAGCCGGGCCGCCCACGGGTGTTCGGTGTCGAGGTTGCCCATCACGAACCCGCCGCCGTGCAGCCAGACGACCGCACCCTGGGCGTCGCGCGGCCGGTAGACCCGGACCGGCACGTCCGGATCGGCGGGCACCGTGTGGTCCTCCACGGTCAGGTCCGCGATGTCCGGTGTGGGCACCGCGGCGGCGAGCCCGGCGAGGTACGTGCGCGAGGTGACCGGGTCGCGCAGGTCCGCCTTGGGAAACAACGGGATGAAGGCTTCAAGCTCGGGATCCATGCCAACGATCGTGCCGGCGCCGGCCCGCGTGGTCATCCGCCAGGCGTCGCGCATCGGACGCCGGCCGCGCGCCGATCGGCGCGTACCCTCGGGCCATGGAGGTCCTGGCCGAGCGGCTCTCACATCTGGATACGCAGGTCGAGGGCGCGATCCGGGTCATCATGTTCTACGACACGCTGATGCGCCGCCGGGTCGACCTCCCGGCCCTCGCCCGCGCCTCGGCCGGCCTGGCCGAGTGCGTGACCGGTGTCCGGCTCGACGACACCGGCCGGGTGATCCGCATGTCGCCCTACGGGCGCGATGCGGACGCGCCGCCGGGCACCGCGTCCACCACCGTGCCGATCGTCCTCGACGACGAGGAGATCGGCGCGGTCTGGCTGGAGCGCCCAGGCGGGCCGCGCACCCTCGACGAGGTGCTGCTCGACCGGCTGGCGATCGCCGCGGCGGCGGTCGTCGAGCGGTACGGGCCCGCCCGCACCACCATGGCCGACCCCGCGCTCGTCGAGCTGGTGATCAGCGCCGACAGCGACGACGCGGCCCGGGCGCGGGCGTTGCGGCTGCTGGGTTTCGCGGCCGAGGCCCGGGTGGGGGTCGTCGCCGTGCGTTCGGCGACCCCGCTCGACCGGATCGGCGGGCTCGTCTGCCCGGCCCAGCTCGTCAAGGCCGCCGTCCTGGCCGACGTCGGCGTGCTGCTCGCGACCCGGATCGACCGGACCAGGTTCCCGTCGGGCGTACGCGCCGGCATCGGCACCGCCACCCGCCCGGACCGGTCGTGGCACGAGGCCCGCACGGCGCTGCGGTTCACCACGGACCGCCAGCCCGTGCTGCACCACGACGACCTGGGCGCGCTGGCGCTGCTCGCCCACGTGCCGGCCGACGCCCTGCGGTCCAACACCGACGTGGCGGCGGTCGGCCGGCTCGCCGGCAGCGCGGACGACCTGGAGACCCTGGACGTCTTCTGCGCCGCCGGCTCCCTGCGCCGCGCCGCCGACCTGCTCCACCTGCACCACAGCAGCGTCGCCCGGCGCATCGAGCAGATCGGCAAGGCGCTCGGCCTCGACCTCACCGAGCCGACGGGACTGACCCGGGCACGGCTCGCCCTAGCGGGCTGGCGGCTGCTCGACGCCGCCGGATGAGCCATTCGGCCACCAGCACGTTGATCACCCAGCCGGCGGTCAGCGTGGCGGTGCGGCCCGTGGTGGTGATCGGCCCGACCGCCGCGAGCCAGGCCGCGTTGGTGAAGGCCTGCGTGCCGGCGCCCAGCCCGATCGCGTAGCCCCGGATCATCCAGGCGCGGTGCCGGGCGAACTCCCGGCGCCGGACGGCGACGAACCCACGCACCAGGGCCCCGGCCATGAAGGCCACCACGACCGCGCGGATGACGACCAGCGCCGTGGAGTCGTGGGGCCCGGGTGGCAGGAACAGCGTCAGCCACAGGCCGCTGAGGGCCGCGATCAGTCCACAAGGGACGAGGATCCGGCCGGCGGCCCGGTGCCAGCCCCGGTTGCGGCGGCGGAACCGGGGCGCGAACTGGAAAGCGCCGAGGACGCTGAAGACGGTGACGCTGACGATGTGCAGCGCCAGCGCCACGGGAGCGGAGGTCACCCGGTCGCTGTCCGGGACCGTGGCCGGACCGCCGGCCAGCTCGGCGAGGCGGAAGCTGCCAGCGACCACCGGGACGGCGGCGAGCAGCACCAGGCCGGTCGGGATGAGCCAGTTCGAGGACTTCACGCTCTCGATGGTCGCGGCGCGGACGGCCGGTTCCATCGGAGAGCGGGCCGGCGTCCTACCGGTCGAAGGTGCGGTGCGCGGCCCGTACTTTGGGCCAATCCGCCGGCGGCGCGCCGTGCGTACGATCGGATCGTGCGCGACCTATGGGCGGAGTCCACGCATCCCCCGCCGCGGCTGTGGCGCGACTGGGTGCTCCTCGGCGCGATCGTGACGGCCGTCGTCCTCGAAGCGCTGCTGGCCGGCGACCGGTCCGTCGTCGTCGTGGTCGCCGCCCTGGCGCTCGCGCCGACGGTGCTGTGGCGCCGGTCGAGGCCGCTGCTGATGGTCGCGATCGCGTTCACGACGAACACCGTCGTCCCGGTCCTCACGGGCCACGAGTTCTACCTGATGGCCGGCGCGTTCGTGCTGATCCTTCCCTACGCGCTCTTCCGCTGGGGTTCGGGCCGGGCCGCCCTGGTCGGCGTCGCGATCGTGCTGACGAAGATCGGCATCACCCTGGCCGCCGGCCAGCTGAGCTACACCGACGCCGTCCTCGGGGTCGTCGTGATGTTCGCCGAGTTCACGCTCGCCGCCGCGCTGCGTTACCGGGCGCTGCTCTGGGCGCGCGGGCTCGACGAGGCCAAGCTCCGCGAGCGGGAACGGATCGCCCGCGACCTGCACGACACCGTCGCGCACCACGTGTCGGCGATGGCGATCCGCGCGCAGGCGGGCATCGCGATGGCCGGCACCCGACCGGAGGCGGCGACCGAGGCACTCCAGGTGATCGAGAGCGAGGCGACGAAGGCGCTGGCGGAGATGCGCACGATGGTGCGCGCGCTGCGGGAGACGCCGTCACTCGCACCGAGCCCCGGCATTCCCGACATCGCCCGGCTGGCCGGCGGTGCGCACCCCGGCCCGGTGGTCGACGTCGAGCTGCACGGCGACCTGGCCGACATCCCGTCGACCGTCGGCACGGCGATCTACCGGCTGGCGCAGGAGTCGGTGACCAACGCGCGCCGGCACGCCCGCCACGCGAGCCGCATCGAGGTGCGGGTCTCGGCCGACCGGGAGGCCGTGCGGTTGCGGGTGAGCGACGACGGCACGCCGCAACCGGGCGGCGAGGTTGGCTTCGGCATCGTCGGCATGACCGAGCGGGCGGGCCTGCTCGGCGGCACGTGTGTGGCCGGGCCGAACCCCGACCGGGGCTGGACGGTGGCCGTGGCGCTGCCGCGGACGCCCTGATGACCGTGCGCGTGGTGGTCGCGGACGACCAGGAGATCGTCCGCACGGGGTTGACCATGATCCTCGACGCCCAGCCGGACATCGAGGTCGTGGGCGAGGCCGCCGACGGCGACCGGGCGGTCGAGCTGGCCCGCCGCCTGCGCCCGGACGTGTGCCTGCTCGACATCCGCATGCCGGTGCTGGACGGCATCGAGGCCACCCGCCGCCTGGCCGGGCCGGACGTCGCGGACCCGCTGGCCGTCGTCGTCATCACGACGTTCGACCTGGACGAGTACGTCTACGCGGCGCTGCGCGCGGGCGCCCGCGGCTTCCTGCTCAAGGACGCCGGCACGGCACTGCTGACCCAGGCGGTGCACGCGGCGGCCGCCGGTGACGCCCTGATCGCGCCGAGCGTCACCACCCGGCTGCTCACGGCGTTCGCGAACGCCGGACCGTCGGCGCCGGTGCGGCAGCCGGTCGACCCGCTGACGGACCGGGAGGAGGAGGTGCTGGTCGCGGTCGCGCGCGGCCGCACGAACACCGAGATCGCCGGCGAGCTCTACATCAGCCTGAGCACGGTCAAGACCCACATCACGAGCCTGATGGGCAAGCTCGGCGTCCGGAACCGGGTCGAGATCGCGATCTGGGCGTACGACACGGGCCGCGTCCGACGGCGGTGACTACGGCTTGCGGGCGACCCCGCTGTGGCCGTCGAGGGCCGCTTCGCCCGGGTCGGGCTCGCGGCGCCAGCGGGTGGTGGGCACCAGGCCCGGCTCCTCCAGCTCCAGCCCCTCGAAGTAGCGGGCGAGCTGGGCCGGCGTGCGCAGGGCGTACGCGTGCCCGCCCGCGGAGGTCGAGGCGCTGACGCCCTTGGAGATCTCGTCGCTGCTGTCCGTGCCGTCGTTGACCACCAGGTAGCTGCCCGAGGGCAGCGCCTCGACGATCCGGGACACGACGGACAGCGCCTCGTCGTAGTCCGGGACGTTGCCCAGGATGCCGAGCATCAGGACCGCCACGGGCGCGTCGAAGTCGAGCACCTGACGCGCCTCGGCCAGGACCTTGTCGGTGTCGCGCACGTCGGCGTCGACGTAGGCAGTGACGCCTTCCGGGCTGCTGGCGAGCAGCGCCCGCGCGTGCACCAGCACGAGCGGGTCGTTGTCGACGTAGACCACCTTCGACTCGGGCGCCACGGACTGGGCGATCTCGTGGGTGTTGTCGGCCGTCGGCAGGCCGGTGCCGAGGTCGAGGAACTGCCGGACGCCGCGGTCCGCGGCGAGGTAGCGGACGGCCCGACCGAGGAACGCGCGCTGCGCCCGGGCGTTGTCGACGATCGCGGGGAAGACCTGGCGGACCCGCTCCCCCGCCTCCCGGTCGGCGGCGAAGTTGTCCTTGCCGCCCAGCCAGTAGTTCCAGACCCGCGCGCTGTGCGGCACGCTGGTGTTCAGCTCGGGAACGTGGTCCTCGTCCTGGACGGTCATCGGCGTACTCCCCACTACGCTGCGCGGATCGCGGTGATCCCGCGCAGCATAGTCCGCTCTGGACGCTGCGCGCGACGCCCAGGGCTCCGGGACACTGTGGACGGACACGAATCGCGCTCGCCCCTTCGCCGACCCTTGACCGTGTACGGTCGGCGCATGCGCGTGCCCACCGCGGCGATCACCGCGGGCTCCCTGATCGGCGGCTGGCAGATCGCCCGCCAGACCGGCAACCGCCCGCTCGGTGGCGCCGTCCTCGCGGCCGGCGGCGTGCTGGCGGGCCGCGAGTGGGCCAGGCGCACGAGCCCCGCCGTCACCGGCGCGCTGGCCGCCACCTATCTCGGTGCCTTCGGGCTGTCGCACCCGCTGGCCAAGCGCATCGGCTCCTGGCCGGCGGTGCTGGCGGTGTCCGCCGTGACGGCCGCGGTCTGCTACACCGCGGCGGACCGCCGACCCCCGCGCTGACCGCGACCCCGGTTCGTGACCCCGGTCACATTCGGCCGTCCAGATCGGGCGGTCGCGCGTACGCGTGGCAGAACTCCGCCTTTTGTCCCTGATCCGGCAGCTTTTGGCGCGGTTCTCGGTACGCTCACCGCCATCGATACGTGAACCGAGGAGCGACATGACCGACGGTCACACGGACGCGCTCGCGGGGGCCTACGCGCTCGGCGCGTGCCCACCCGACGAGGCGCAGTCCGTCGCCGAGCACGCGCGCACGTGCCCGACCTGCGCGGCCGAGGTCGCCGAACTGGCCCGGGTGGCCGAGTGGATCGGCACGGCCGGCGAGCACCGCCCCGCCGCGGGACTGCGCTCGCGCGTGCTGGCCGCCGCCCGTGCGGCGCGCCCGCCGACCACCGAGGCGAGCCGGCTCGGTGAGGTCTACGGCGCCCAGGTCGCCGAGCTGGACGGCCTGCTGGCAGTGCTGACCGAGCCGCAGTGGCTGCTCCCCTCGGGCCCCCACCGTTCGGTCCGCGACCTCGTCGTCCATCTGCGGGGCAACGACGAGCGGGTCGCCGCCGTGTCGGGCGTGGACCCCGCGACGGGGTCCGGTGCGGATCCGCGGCGCGGGTGGCGCCGGCAGGCCGACGCGATCATCGAGGCCCTCGACTCCCCCGTCCTCGACGAGCCGGTCCAGCTGGCCGGGCACGCCGGGGTCCGGCGGCCGGTGCGCGAGGCGATGGTCCAGCGCGGCTTCGAGACCTGGATCCACGCGGAGGACGTCCGCGTCGTCCTCGGGCTGCCGCCGCGCGTGCCGAGCGCACGGCAGCTCGCCGACATCGTGGACTTCGCGGCCGGGCTGCTGCCGGGGGCGATGGCGGCCGCCGGCCGGGCCCACCCGGGCAAGGCGGTCCATCTCGTGCTGACCGGCCCGGGCGCCGGCACCCGGCAGATCGCCCTGGCACCGGCGAGCGCGCCGGCCGCGGTGGCCGCCGGGATCACCCTCCCGGCGGAGCGGTTCTGCCGGCTGCTGGCCGGCCGCCTGACGAGCGCCGGCGCCGAGATCGACGGCGACCGCGGCGTCGCGGTCGACTTCCTCACCGTTGCCGCGACGATGGGTTGTGACTGACGTGCTCGGTCTCCCCGACCAGAATGACGTGCGGATGCGCGACGGCCTGATCGCCGGCTCCGAGCCGATCCTGGCGGAGGCCTACGACACCTACGGCCCGCTGGTCTACGGCATGGCGCTGCACGTCACCCGCGACCGCGGCGCCGCCGAGGACATCACCCAGGACGTGTTCGTCGACCTGTGGCGGCGGCCCGAACGCTACGACCCGGAGCGCTCGCCGTTGCGGAGCTGGCTGCTGCTGATCGCCCGGCGGCGCGCCATCGACTGCATCCGCCGCCGCGACGCCCGGGAGAGCGCCCGACTGGCCATGGTGGATCCCCCACCCACGCTACTCGAGGACGACGTGCTCGCGTCGACGGCGCACAAGCGGGTCCGCAAGGCGGTCGCCGACCTGCCCAGCACCCACCGGCAGGCGATCCTGCTCGCGTACTACCGGGGGCTGACCTACCGCCAGGTGGCGCAGGCGCTGGGCATCCCGGAAGGCACGGCCAAGTGGCGGCTGCGCAACGCCCTGCACCGGATCGGCGCCCAGCTACGGGCCGAGGGCTTCGGGGACCGCCTCGAATACGAATGATCGCTTATGCTGCGCGGCCAATGATCTCTTGAGTCGACTCGCGCCCGCTCGGCGCGGAACCCTTGGGCATCGACGACCTGACGACGACGATCGTCCCCACGTCCGTCGGGCTGACGCTCGCCTACGCGACCGGACTGGCGCTGCTGATCCGGGCCGCGTTGCGTGGGTCCGGCGCGCTGCCGACGGTCCGATTCGTTCAAGACGAGCCCGGGCAGCCACCCGTACCGTCGCGGTCATGAACGAACGCTTCGCGAACGGACGACAGTTCCTGCTGCGCGAGGGTCGGCTGCTGGAGCGGCGGCTCTTCGCGACCTGCTTCGAGGGCGCGTCGGGACAGGGCGTGCTCGACGCGCTGCGCGGCTACGCCAACGACGACGGCGGTTTCGGGTACGCGCTCGAGCCCGACAAGCGCTGCCCGGCCAGCCTGCCGCTCGACGTCGAAGGAGCGCTGGCGGCGATGGCCACGGCCGGTGCCGCCGACCCCGACCTGATCCGACGCGCGTGCGACTACCTCGTGGGTGTCACGACCGACGGCGCGGTGCCGCTCGCCTTCCCCGTGATCGAGGGCTATCCGCGGGCCGAGCACTTCAGCGAGTGGACCTACGAGCCGGGCCTCAACCCCACGGCCGGGCTCGCCGGCCTGCTCTACAAACTCGGCGTCGACCACCCCTGGCTGCCCGCCGCGGCGGCGTACTGCTGGAAGCAGATCGACACCGCCGAACTGCCGACCGACGCCCACGCGCTGCGCGAGATCCTGGTGTTCCTGGAGCACACGCCGGAGCGCGACCGGGCGGCGGCCGCGGCGGCCGACGTGCGGGCGGCGCTCGACCGGGCCTCCTGGTTCCGGCTGGACCCGGCGGACCCCGAGTACGGCGTCTCGCCGCTGGCCATCGCGCCCACGGCCGACAGCCCCTGGCGGGCGCTGTTCGGCGAGGACGTCATCCAGGGGCACCTCGACCGGCTGGAGCGCGACCAGCAGGACGACGGCGGGTGGCCGATCACCTGGGAGCCGCCCGGCCGGGCCGCGCGCCTCGAGTGGCGGGGCGTCGTGACCCTGGAAAGCCTGCGCACCCTCGTGTCGTACGGGCGGCTCGACCCCGCGCGCTGACAGGCTGTACCCATGACGCAGCCGCCCGCGGCGATCGCCGCGCTGATCGACGCGACCAACGCCGCCGACACCGAGGCGTTCGTCTCCGCCTTCACCGACGACGCGTACGTCCGGGACGGGAGCCGGGAGTTCCACGGGCACGACGGGGTACGCGGCTGGGACTCGACCGACAACATCGGGGTCGGGATGCGGTTCGAGCTGCTGTCGTGGTCGGCCACCGGCGGGGACGACTACGTCGTGACGATCCGGGCGACGAGTCGGCGGTTCAACGGCACCGGGGACATGCGAGTCACGCTGCGCGATGGGCAGATCGTCCGGCTCGAAGTCGGCTGAGCGCGGGCTATCAGCATTTCCGCAGCTTCCAGCGGTCGCGCTCGGCCGGGAACGTGGGTTACGGTGAGGCTCCAAGCCCCCGATCCCCCCGGGAACCATGACTCTCTGTAAAGACGAAGCCTGTCATGTCATAGAGGTCGGTGCGATCCGGCCGGCGCTGGTGCGCGCCGGTCGACTGTTCGCGGAGACGGTGCTCGTGCCGACCGGACTCCTCTACATCGTGCTGCACACCGCCGGGTTGCTCCCCGCCCTGTTGTCCGTGTTGGGGTGGTGTGCGCTCACGGTAGGCATCCGCTTCATCACCGGCCGTCACCTGCCGGGCACGTTGCTGGTCTGCGCCGGCGCCCTGTGCGCCCGGGCCCCGCCACAGGTCTTCGCCGACGACCCGTTGGTCCGGCTCCGGGCGCGGCAACTCAGCGGCTGGCTGACTCCTCGTCGCTGTTGCCG
>NZ_JBFAIU010000028.1:0-37808 GCF_040654855.1 Asanoa sp. NPDC050611 | reverse complement strand
CAGGAGCCACCGCGTCGCGACGCCGGTTGGGGCCGCGTTGATCGCGGCCGCATTGGAGCCCCAGAGCGCCCACCGGCGTGCCCGGCCAGGTGGACGCTCCGGGGAGCTACTAGAGAACTTGGAGCACGGTGCCAAGCCAGGTTGTGCTGGCCTGTTCCAAGCGAAACGCCATCGCCCAGGTGCGGGCGTCGGTGCCCAGCGCCGCAGCGGCCTCCACCACCCCCGGGGCCGGTTCGCTGACGCGTAGTCGGCGTAGCTTCACCAGCTCCCGTCGTTGGTGGCGGCGCGGTGGCGGTGGCATGCGGCGTAGCGCGTCGAAGAGTTGCTCGATCAGGGTGTGGGCGGTGGTCGGTTGGCAGAGCGAGCGGACGTGGGCCACCGGCCGGTAGCCGTTGAGAATCTCCAGGCACGCCCGGGCGAAGCGGGTCGCCGCGCGGCTGGCGTCGAGTGACGGTGCCAGACCCGGCTCGGGAGCCGGGCGGCGGGTCAGCGCCGCGAAGTCGAACGCGAGTTGACCCACCGACTCGCGGTGCCACTCGATCGTGCCCGGCTCGTCGGCGTAGGGCGATCTCAGCCGGATCGGCGGGTACGTGCCCCGCGTCACCGTCCGCTTCGGATACGGCATTGCCGCGCGCAAGCGGCTCCGGCCGCTGCCGACCGACACCCGATGGCGCGGTCGAGCGGCAGCCTCGCCAGCCAGGGCTGGCCAGCCTGTCCCCGTCGCTAGTCGGCCACCGGCTGCGGGCAGCGGTGTGGGTGGTGCGGTGGTCGGCATCGGGCAACCTCCCCAATGGTTGATCGTCAGACAAAGAATCTTGCGTTTACCTTCGTTTGCCTTCGACCACCCAAGTTTGGAGACACGCGTAGGTCACCGTCAATGCCACTCAGCGAAACTGGCACGCTACGCAGCGCCAGATACCGGGAAACCGTGCCCCTACGCGGGATCGCGCTCGACCAACGGATTGCTCCGCACCCAGTCAGCCGTCTCCGCATACTTACGCTCGATGTATTCCTCGAGCTTGACCCGCTCCACCCGCCACTGACCGCGCCCGCCGATCTTGATTGCCGGCAGTTCTCCGCTGCGGACCATGTGGTAGACCTGCGAGTCCGAGACGGCCAGCTCGGCCGCCACCTCGGACAACTCCAGGAATCTGGCCCCCATGGACGGTCACCCCTACTTCGGCTCGGTTGCCTCAGTTTGCCATCGACAGCCTTGGTGCAGCACCTACGCCTCGGCCCCGGGGCCAGCCAGTGCGGCACCAGCCGACACGTCCCGCCCCGGCAGCGGGCTCGAATAGACCACGCTCGTCGTCACCGCGCCCAGGCCGGCGATCCGGCCCGCCACCGTCTCCAGGTGCCGCATCGACCGCGCGACAACCTTCAGCACGAAGCAGTCCTCACCGGTCACGTGATGCGCCTCGATGATCTCCGGCGTCGTGTCCAGTAGCGCGTAGAACGGCTGGTAGTTGCCCGTCGGATAGCGCAACCGGACGAAAGCCATGATGGTCAGCCCCACCACCGCCGGCGGCACGACCGCGCGGTAGCCCGCGACCACCCCCGCCTCCTCCAGCCGGCGCACCCGCTCGGCCACCGCGCTCGGCGACATCGCCACCGCGCGGGCCAGTTCCGCGAAGGACGCCCGTCCGGTCGACTGCAGCGCCGCGAGCAACCGCCAGTCAGTCGCGTCCAGCACCGGTGATTCAACGGCCATGGACGCAAACTACAGCCGAATCAACGCCCGATCAACGCAACCACCGTGGACAGGGCATTCACCAAACAGCGAAACCCAAATACCGTCAACAACCATGAACGCAGAACAGTTCTTCGCCGCCAAGCTCGCCTTCCAGACCGACGTCTCCGACGTGCACGCGGCCGGACCGGACGAGCACATCCTCGTCGACACCAGGGACCTCGCCTCCTGGCGCCAGGGCCACATCCCCCACGCCGTGCACCTGCCGCGCCGGATGATCCCCCTCCACGCCGCCAAGCGCCTCCCCGACAAGACCAAGCCGGTCGTCGTCTACTGCTGGGGCCCCGGCTGCGACGGCGCCACGAAGGCGGCGCACGAGCTGGCCCGCCGCGGCTACCAGGTCAAGGAGATGATCGGCGGCATCGAGTACTGGATCCGCGAGGGCTTCCCGGTCATGACCACCGACGGGATCGTCACCCGCCCGGCAGACCCGTTGACCGCGCCGCTGGCGGCCGTACCCACGGGCGGTGTATGAACGTCCGGTGCCAGACGCTCTGATCCGGGTCTACCTGCCGGCGACGCTGCCGATGCTCGCCGCCCTGCGCAACGAGGGCCTGACCGTCGCCGCCGCCCACGCGGTCACCGCCGACCTACGGGAGTGGTACGCGGAAGGCGACGAGGAGGAGCTCGAGTACGTCGCCTTCACCCGGGCCGCCCAGAGCGCCCTGCGCCTGCTCCGCCAGGACAGGACGGCCCCGCGCCGCCGCGTGGTGGTCTCCGCCGACCTCGGCGTCCAGAAGGTGCAGCGCGTCGACGCCGAGCTCGGCTCCAGCATGGTCAAGCTCACGGGCCCGGTCCCGGTGCAGGCGGTCGCGGCCATCCACGTCGACAGCACCGACGCCGAGCCGGACGTGGCCGCGGCCGCCGATCAGGTCGAAGAGGCCCTGGCCGGCGACCCGGACGCGCAGTTCACGGTCGACAGCGCCGAGGACCACGAGCTGGAGTGGTACGACGTCTCGGAGCTAGACACGCTTCTTTGACGGCAGGGTCCGGCCGAACGCGATCGTCGTCGTCAGCGCACCCACGAAGAACACGATCAAGGTGTACGTGAGCCGGTCGGCGTCGACATGCGCCCGGAACGCCCGGTCGTAGTCGCTCAGCGCCGCCACCGCGTCGAGCACCTGTGCGCCGCCGATCCGGGTCACCGCCTCGGTGACCAGCAGCGCGAGGCCCACCCCGGCGCCCGTCACCATGTAGAACGGCCAGCGCAGCGGGCCACTCTCGGTCGAGTCCCGCCGGGACACCCGGCGCAGGTAGAAGAACGGCACCAGCCCGGCCACCAGCCCGGCGACCAGCGCGGCCAGCGTGCTCGCACCGGAGATCCCGTCGAGGTCGAGGTAGTTGAGCACGAACTGCACCGCGAACACGGCGAGTGCGCCGGAGAGCACCGCGGCCACCACCGACGTCGGCCGCAGGCCGGCCAGCGCGCCGCCGACCACCGCGGCCGCGGCGATCGTCGCCGCCAGCACCCGGTTGCCGGGGCCGTCGTACCCGACGAGCACGCCGAGCGCGCCCAGCAGACCGACCGCGATGCTGGTGACCAGCGCGCCCGCCCACCGCGTCGAGGCGGCCGGCGTCCAGCCGGCGCGGGCGATCAGGTTGACCGCGACCAGTGCCGCCGACGCGCCCGCGACCAGGCTGGCCGAGACGACCGTGGGCAGCGAGATGGCGGCGGAGGCGATCGCGACGGCGTCGGTCACCGAGGTGGAGATCTCCCGCTGGAGCACCCAGAGCGTCGTGCCGAACCAGGCCAGCGCGAGCAGTGCCAGGATGCCGGCGCCAGGGGCAGGGATCAGTCCGGTGGTACGGGCGGTCGGGCGCGTCGAGATCCGTACCGGCGGCTCGGCGTCGTGCTTGCCCGGCTCAACCACATCGTCCGGCTCGGCAGCGGCCGGCGCGACAACATCCGGCTCGGCAGGAGCCGGCTCAGGCTTCCGCTGCTCGACCACGACCGGCGTCGTAGTCTCGTCAGCGGAGGGCGAGTCGGTGCCCAAAGCCCCGCTTCGCTCGCTCATCGTCTCCCCTTCGGTCAAATCGACCCCGGTCCGCTCGACGCACCAGCGTACGCGGACCCCCTGAGCACCCCCGGGCGTGGGCGCGGAGCGGTGGCCACACCCCCGGACGTGCGAATATGGCTTGTGGTCCCACCACCGTGGCGCCGGCACCCGCCGGTGGCCACGGCCCTGCGCCCGGTTGACCGCCCAGCGCCGGTGGGCCCGATGTCGCCAAAGCCGTCGAGATCGGTCAGGAGCCGAAGATGGACGCCGTGTTCAACACCCCCGAACCGCGCAACGAGCCGGTCCGCGACTACGCGCCGGGCAGCGCCGAGCGCGACAGCCTGCAGCGCCGCCTGACCGAGCTGGCGGCCGAGCGGCTCGAGCTGACCATGACGATCGACGGCGAGCAGCGCATGGGTGCCGGCGACGCCATCGACGTCGTGCAGCCACACCGGCACCGGCATGTGCTGGGGGTCACCCATAACGCATCCAACGCTGACGCGCAGGCCGCGGTGACGGCTGCGAAGGCGGCGGCACCCATGTGGCGGAGCCTCCCGTACGAAGATCGGGCGGCGATCTTCCTCCGCGCGGCCGACCTCCTGGCCGGCCCGTGGCGGGACACCCTCAACGCGGCGACCATGCTCGGCCAGTCCAAGACGGCCTACCAGGCCGAGATCGACGCGGCCTGCGAGCTGATCGACTTCCTCCGCTTCAACGTGCGGTTCGGCCGTGACCTGCTGGCCGACCAGCCGCGCAGCTCCAACGGCGTGTGGAACCGGTTCGACCACCGCCCGCTCGAGGGCTTCGTATACGCGATCACCCCGTTCAACTTCACGGCGATCGCCGGCAACCTGCCCACCGCCCCGGCGCTGATGGGCAACACGGTGATCTGGAAGCCGTCGCCGACGCAGCAGTTCGCGGCGCACTTCACGATGCGCCTGTTCGAGGCGGCCGGCCTGCCGCCCGGCGTGATCAACATGGTGACCGGCGACGGCCTGGCCGTCTCCGAGGTCGCGCTCGCCGATCCCGACCTGGCCGGCATCCACTTCACCGGCTCGACGCCGACCTTCCGCCACCTCTGGCACGAGGTCGGCACCAACCTCGACCGCTACCGGGGCTACCCGCGGCTGGTCGGCGAGACCGGCGGCAAGGACTTCGTGATCGCGCACAGCAGCGCCGACGTGGACGCGCTGCACACCGCGCTGATCCGCGGCGCCTTCGAGTACCAGGGTCAGAAGTGCTCCGCCGCGTCCCGCGCGTACGTGCCGCGGTCGATCTGGGAGGGCGGCCTGCGCGACCGGCTGGCGGCGACGGCCGACGGCCTGACCTACGGCGACGTCACCGACTTCAGCAACTTCGGCGGTGCCGTGATCGACGCCCGGGCGTTCGCCAAGCACGCCGGCGCGCTCGACCGGATCAAGAACTCGGCCGGTTGCACGGTGCTCGCCGGCGGCACGGCCGACGACAGCGAGGGTTGGTTCGTGCGGCCGACCGTGGTCGAAGCGTCGGACCCGACCCATGAGGTGTTCACGACCGAGTACTTCGGCCCGATCCTCGGCGTGCACGTCTTCGACGACGCCCGCTTCGACGAGGTGGTCGCGCAGGCGGAGGGCATCGCGCCGTACGCGCTGACGGGCTCGATCTTCGCGAACGACCGCCGGGTCGTGGACAAGGTCTCCGAGGTGCTGCGGTACGCGGCCGGCAACTTCTACATCAACGACAAGCCGACCGGCGCCGTGGTCGGTCAGCAGCCGTTCGGTGGCGCGCGGGCCAGCGGGACCAACGACAAGGCGGGCTCCTGGCACAACCTGATCCGCTGGACCAGCCCGCGGACGATCAAGGAGACCTTCGTCCCGCCGACGGACCACCGCTACCCGCACATGGGCTAAGCCGGTCGGACGCGCTCGATCCGGTTGAGGCCGAAGACCCGCTCGTCCTCGCGCAGCCGGCACCAGGCGACCATCCGCTTGCCGTCGAGCTCCAGCGGCTCGACGACCCGGCTGGAGAAGTCGCCGCCGGCCGTGCGGTAGTCGATGGTCACCGGCCCGCCGACCACGATCGCGTAGACCAGCAGCTCGCGTTCCCGCGCCTCGAGCTGCGGCGTGTGGCGCCGGACCTCGGTGGCCACCGCCGCGGCCGGGTCGGGATCCGGCGTCTCGGTCGGCACCAGCCACAGCATGGGTCGCGTGCTCGGCTCGTCCGGCGGGGTGCCGTCCGTGCCGCCGGCGGCGACGAGGTGCGGCCGGGCCACCACCACGCCCTGGTCGAGCAGCCGCTCCGCGAGCTCGACCAGGTCACCGGCCGGCCTGCTGCGGGCCGCCGGCACGTGCCCGTTGCGGCGCCGCGGCGTCGCCCGCACCCGGGTCGCCCGCCGCACGGTCGGCGCGCCCGTGGCGTCCTCGCCGGCGGGGGAGTAGCCCGCCGCCCGCAGCGCGTCGAGCGTCTCGTCCGCGGGCCGCGGGCTGGTCAGGATCGTCGGCGACAGCGCGGCGAGGCCGAGCCCGCGCAGCGGTCGGGCGCCGAGCAGCTCCGCGGCCAGGGCCGGGCTCTCGGTGCGCAGGACGCAGCCGACCGCGCGCACCCGGACCTGCCCGTGCTGCCGGCCGGCGTCGTCGACCAGGTACTCCAGCACCTGCGGCAGCTTGCCCTCAGCCGTCACGATCCGCAGGGCCTCCAGCAGCGTGTCGGCGGTGAACCCGGCGTCCAGCGCCGCCCGCACCGAGTCGGGCGTGAACCGCCAGCTCGCCGCGTTGCCGTCGGCCGCCGTCCGCTCGGCAGCGGCGTCCAGCAGCGTGGCCAGCGGCGCGGCCGGCAAGCCCGGCACGAGCACGGTCAGGTCGGCCTCGAAGATCGCCTCTGCCACGGCCTCGGGCAGCAACCCGGCGGCCACCGTGGCGACGGTGCCGGGCGCGTCGACCAGCGCCCGGCCGATCGCGCTGAGCGCGCCGTGCGCCATGACGCCGAGCAGCCGCGCCTCCCGCAGGGTGCCCTCGACCAGGGGATCCGGTGACTGCTGCGCCGGTGGCAGCAGCACCGGCAGCCGCCAGCGCAGGGCGGCCGTGACGGCGTCGGCGTCGGCGAGCCGCCCGTCGTCGGCGGTCGCTGCCGCCGCCGCACCCCGGCCGGTCGGCAGCTCGCCGAGCAGGCGCAGCAGGCCCGGGCGGGCGTCGAGCACCGGCGCCCAGGCGAGGTCCGGCAGCAGCGCGGCGAGCTGTGGTCCACCGGCGGGCCGGCCGGCCGCGGTGGGCACCGTCGGCAGGGTCAGCCACGTGGTGACCAGGGTGGCGAGTCGTTCGGCCGGGCTGCCCGCGCGCCACTCGTCGGACGCGGCGGTCGCCGCGACGGTCTCGTCGACCAGGCCGAGCAGGCCGGCGGCGTAGCCGATCTCCAGCCAGAGCCGGACCTCGGTCTCGTCGGCTCCGGTCAGCTTGGCCGCGCGGCGCAGTTCGCGGGCGCCGACCCCGCCGGACCGCAGGAATGCCAGCGGAGCGCGCTCGGCCAGGTCGAGCAGCGCGCCGACGCGCTGCACCGCGAGCGTCCCGGCGGCGACGGCCTCGCGGTCGACCGCCGCGGTCGGCGCGAGGTTGACCGCCAGCGCCGGCGGGCGAGGGTCGAACGGGGCGTGCCAGTGCGCACCGCGCAGCACCATCGCCACCTCGCGCGGCATGGTCGCGCGGCGCCAGCCGTCGGGCAGGACGAGCCCGCGGTCCAGCGCCCAGGCCAGTGCCCGGCCGGGCAGTTCCACGGCCGGACCGTGGTGGGCCAGCCGGTCGAGCCGCTCCCGCGTGTCGGCGGGTGCGGTGTCGATCGCGGCGCGTACGCGTCCAGCGTCGGCCAGCACCGCGGCGACCGCCCCGCGGTCGGGGCGCACGCGCCAGCTCGTCGCGATGCCGGCCAGCCGGTCGGCGTCGACCACGTCCAGCAGCGCGGCGGCCGGCGGGCCGAGGCCGAGCGGGAACTCGAACTCCGACCAGAGCGGCTCGGCCATCCGCAGGGCGCCGGTCTCGTCCGGCCAGACCAGCGCCAGCTCGGCGAGCCCGCCCAGCGCGGCGATCAGGTCGGGATCGTGGCCGGACCGGTCCAGCAGCGCGGCCAGCCGGTCGGGCCGGACGTGCGGGCCACCGATGCCCGCCAGGGCCTCGACCACCTGGGCCTGCGGAAGGGGCACTGTGGACAGCGCGGCCGCGACCGAGCCGTCCTTCTCCAGGCGGCCCGCGAGGGCCTCGAGGTCGGCGACCGGGAGCACGTCGCCGCGGCGGCGCAGCACCGCGGCGAGCTCGTCGGGCGAGCGGAGGGCCAACCAGCTCAGCAACGCGGACGCCACGGGCAGTCAGCCTGCTCCACCCACCCCCGCAGGTCAAACACCAGGGGTTTAACGTGCGGAGGGTGACCGAAGAGATCCTTCACGACGCCCATTTCGGTGAGCAGGGTGGCCGCCTCACCTACGGTGCCTACCTGCGCCTCCCCGAGCTGCTGGACCAGCAGGTCCCGGAGTCCTCGCCGCCCGCACACGACGAGTTGCTGTTCATCACGATCCACCAGGTGTACGAGCTGTGGTTCAAGCTCCTGCTCTCCGAGCTGACCGACGCCCGTGACCGGATGCTGGCCGGGGAGACCTATCTTCCCCGGGTGCGGCTGGAGCGCTGCCTGGTGGTCGAGCGCGTCCTGGTCAACCAGGTCGACGTGATCGACACGATGACGCCGCAGGACTTTCTCGCCTTCCGCAACAAGCTGGCGCCCGCCTCGGGCTTCCAGTCGGCGCAGTTCCGCGAGATCGAGTTCCTCTCCGGCGCGAAGGACCCGGGTTTCCTCCGGCGGTTCAAAGGGCTGGCCGACGACGACCGGGCCCGGCTGCAGGCCCGGCTCGACGCGCCGAGCCTCTGGGACGGCTTCCTGGCGGCGCTCGCCAAGGCGGAGTTCGACGTGTCGACCGCCGAAGCGCGGTTCGCGGCGTATGCGGCGATCGCCAACGACCGGGAACGCTACGGCCAGCTGTGGGATCTGGCGGAGGCGCTGGTCGCGCACGACCAGGCGTTCGCACTGTGGCGGGCCCGGCACGTGCTGATGGCGGAACGGCAGATCGGCACCAAGCCGGGCACCGGCGGCTCGGCCGGCGGCGCGTACCTGCGCTCCCGGATCGAGTTGCGTTTCTACCCGGAGTTGTGGGAGTTCCGCAGCCGGCTCTGATTCCTGGGTTCGTGCCAACCCCTTTCACGTTCGGTCGTCAGCTGTCCGCGCGCGCATAGCTTGGCCGCGGGGAGGTCGGCCATGGCGGATCGGTACGAGCGCGGCGACGAGATCGCCCGGGGCGCGGTCGGCGCCGTCTGGCGCGCGGTCGACCGGGAGCGGGCCGGCGAGCCGGTGGCGGTCAAGGTGTTGCGGCCCGAGGCGGCCGCCGAGCCCGAGCTCGTCGCCGGCTTCGCGGCCGAGGCCGAGATCCTCGCCGGCCTCGACCACCCCGCGATCGTGGGGCTGCGCGGGACGACCACGGTCGACGGCGCGCCCGCGCTCGTGCTCGACCTCGTCGACGGTGAGGACCTGCGGCACCGGTTGCGCCGCGACGGCCCGGTGCCGCCGGCGATCGCCGCACACATCGCGGCACAGGTGGCCGACGCGCTCGCGTACCTGCACGGCCGGGGCGTCGTGCACGGCGACGTGAAACCGGCCAACCTGCTCGTACCCGCCGACGGGGGGCGGGTAAGGGTGACGGACTTCGGCGTGGCGCGGCGGTTGGGTGCGGGTCGGCCCACGGTCATCCACGCCACGCCGGAGTACGTCGCTCCCGAGGTGGTCGCCGGTGAGCCGGCGGGACCGGCGGCCGACGTGTACGCGCTCGGCATCGTCCTCTACGAACTGCTCACGGGCCGCAGTCCCTACCGTGGTGGCCAGCCGACCCAGGTGCTCGCCCGACACACGAACTGCACTCCTGTCCCACCACCGGGCCTGCCCGCCGTGGTCTGGCCCCTGATCGAGGACTGCCTCGCCGCGGTGCCCGACCGACGCCCGGCCGCGCAACTGCTCGCTGCCCGGCTGCGCGGGCTCGAACCGGCCTTGGACGGCGCGCCGGCGATGGCGCCGCTGCACGGGGATCAGGTCACCTGGTGGCCGAGGCCCGGTCGGGCGACGGTGACGGCGCGCGCCCCGGTGGCGTGGGTGCCGCTGCGCGCCGCGCCCGTGTCGCCCGCGTCCGCGTACGCCGGCGGTCTGGTCGCGATCCCTCTCGCGGGACTGGCGCGGCCCGGACCGACCCCTGTGGAGCCTGGGCCGGACCGCCATCGGCGTGTCGCATTGTTCGGTGGAGGCGTGGCGGTGGTCACGCTCGTGGTGGTCGCGGCGATCGCGCTGCTCGGTGGTGAAAGGGCCTCGGGACCCGACGCGGAGCCGGGCGGGCGCGTGCCGGCGGTCGTGTCGCAGACCACTGTGCCCACTGGCCCCAGCGCTCCCACCAGCACCGCAAGCCCGACACCAGGTGTGGCCGAGGCCCTCGTACCACCCGACCTGGGGCCTCTGCCCGGTATCGGGGAGCTCATGCCTTCCATGCCTCCCAGGACATGATCAAGGCTTTTGCAGCCGATACGGCCCGCCTGGCTTCATTGTCCTCAGCAGACTGTCTGTGCCAGACAGTGCATTGTGGAGACGCTCAGTTTTTGATCAGCCGAAATCCTGGACGAGGGGGCGTCGAAGTGCGACCTTTGAGATATGGCGGATAATGACATCAACCCCACGGCGGCCGCACTGCTCGGTCTGCTCCACGAAGGACCGATGACCGGCGGGCAGCTGATGGCGTCCGCCGAGCGTCGGCTCGGCCCTTACTGGTCGATGACCCGCAGCCAGGTCTACCGCGAGCTGCCGGCGCTGGCTGACCAGGGTTACGTACGGCTCGGCAAGCCCGGCCCCCGTTCCAGCCAGCCCTACGCGATCACGGCGTCGGGCAAGCGGGCGTTCTCCCGCTGGCTGTCCGAGAGCCCGGGCCGCGACGCGGTGCGCAACCCGACGGCCCTGCGCGTGGCATTCGGCCAGCAGCACTCCGGCGGCCAGCTCAAGGAGCTCTACTCCAACGCGAACGCCTACCACACGGCGGCGCTGGCGTCGGCCCGCGAGCAGGCCCGCGAGGCGAAGAAGGAAGGCGACTCCTACGGCGCCGCCGCCCTCGACTTCGCGATCAACTACCACAAGGCGGCCCTCAGCTGGCTCAAGACCGCGCCCGCGCGGTAGCAGCCGATCTTCTCCCTCGCTCGGCGGCGGTCCCGCTGAGCGAGGGACTTCGGCGTGGCAGCGCTATTCTTACGTGTTGTGACCGCTGCCGACTTCGCTGATCAGCTCAAGACGCTCGATGCCACCCTGCGCAACATCGAGGCCGTGCTCGACCTCGACAAGCTGCGCCGGGACAAGGCTGACCTGGAAGAGCAGGCGTCGGCCCCCGACCTGTGGGACGACCAGGCCCGGGCGCAGGCGGTCACCTCGAAGCTCTCGCACGTCAACAGCGAGATCGACCGGCTGGCGGCGCTCCGCGGCCGGCTCGACGACGCCCACGTGCTCCTCGAGCTGGCTGAGGCCGAGTCCGACCCGTCGGCCCTCGCCGAGGTCGGCTCGGAGCTGACCGCCCTCCACAAGTCGGTGGAGGAGATGGAGGTCCGGACCCTGCTCTCCGGTGAGTACGACTCCCGGGAGGCACTGGTCGCGATCCGGGCCGGCGCGGGCGGGGTGGACGCCGCCGACTTCGCCGAGATGCTGCTGCGGATGTACCTGCGCTGGGCCGAGCGGCACAACTACCCGACCGAGGTCTACGACACCTCGTACGCGGAAGAAGCAGGTCTGAAGTCCGCGACCTTCGCCGTGAAGGCGCCTTATGCCTACGGCACCCTGAGCGTGGAGTCCGGGACCCACCGGCTCGTCCGGATCAGCCCGTTCGACAACCAGGGCCGCCGGCAGACGAGCTTCGCCGGCGTCGAGGTGCTGCCGGTGACCGAGCAGACCGACCACATCGACATCCCGGAGAACGACATCCGCGTCGACGTCTACCGGTCGTCCGGTCCCGGCGGGCAGAGCGTCAACACCACGGACTCGGCGGTCCGGATCACCCACATCCCGACCGGCATCGTGGTCACCTGCCAGAACGAGAAGTCGCAGCTGCAGAACAAGGCGTCCGCGCTGCGCGTGCTGCAGGCCCGGCTGCTGGAACGCAAGCGCCAGGAGGAACAGGCCAAGCTGGACGGTCTCAAGACCGACGCGGCCGGCTCCTGGGGCGACCAGATGCGCTCGTACGTCCTCCACCCGTATCAGATGGTGAAAGACCTACGAACTGAGGAGGAGACGGGCAACCCGTCTTCGGTCTTCGACGGCGAGATCGACGAGTTCATCGAGGCCGGGATCCGTTGGCGCAAACAGCGTGAGCTGGAGACGGACCCCGCGTAGCCCGTTATTTTCAGTGACGCTGCGTGTCCGGCTCCGTCTAATGTGTGGAATAAATTTCGGCCTTTCCGGCAATACGGGCACCATGGGTGCCTGGAGGCTTGGAGTTTTCGTTACACCGCGTAGACTCACGACCCGTGATTCAGCTCGAGCACGTGACCAAGACCTATCCGAAGGCTTCGCGGCCCTCGCTTGACGAGGTCTCCGTCGGGATCGAGAAGGGCGAGTTCGTCTTCTTCATCGGCCCGTCGGGTTCCGGCAAGTCGACGATCATCAAGCTGCTGCTGCACGAGGTCACCCCCAACCGCGGTCGGGTGCACGTCAACGGCCGCGACGTGACGGCGATGCGGTCGTGGAAGATCCCCGCCTTCCGCCGGCAGATCGGCTGCGTGTTCCAGGACTTCCGCCTGCTCCCCAACCGCACCGCGTACGAGAACGTGGCCTTCGCTCTCGAGGTGATCGGCAAGACCAAGGCCGTCGCCCGGCGCGTCGTGCCCGAGGTCCTCGAGCTGGTCGGCCTGGGCGGCAAGGAGCACCGCTACCCCCACGAGCTGTCCGGTGGTGAGCAGCAGCGCGTCGCCGTCGCGCGCGCGTTCGTCAACCGGCCGCTGATCCTGCTGGCCGACGAGCCGACCGGAAACCTCGACCCCGACACGTCGATCGAGATCATGCGGCTGCTCGACCGGATCAATCGGACCGGCACGACGGTCGTGATGGTCACGCACGACTCCAACATCGTCAACCAGATGCGCCGGCGCGTCATCGAGATCGAGAGTGGTCGCATCGTCCGCGACCAGGCCCGAGGCGTTTACGGCTGAGGCGCGACCCCCCATCGCGCACATCGCCACCCCGGCAAGTCGGTTAGTCCAGCGGAGCTCCGGAAGGAATCCCCCCGATGCGGTTGAAGTACGTCATGTCCGAGGTGATGGTCGGACTGTGGCGCAACGTGACGATGACCGTCGCCATGATCATCACCATGGCAGTGTCGTTGACCATGCTCGGCGCCAGTGGCCTGATCTACACCCAGGTCAAGGACATGAAGGCGTACTACTACGACAAGATCGAAGTCGCCATCTTCCTCAAGCCCGAGATCACCGACGAGCAGCGCAGCACCCTCGAAGGCGCGCTCAAGAGCGACCCCATGGTTCGCGAGGTCATCTACGAGTCCAAGGAAAAGGCCTTCACCAAGTTCCAGGAGATGTTCGCCGACGTCCCGGCGGTCGTCGACGCGGTGAAGCCGGGCCAGCTGCCCGAGTCGTTCCGCGTGGGCCTCGCCAACCCCGAGCAGTACCAACAGGTCCGTGAGGCCTACGTCGGGAAGGAGGGTGTCGACCAGATCATCGACCAGCGGAACCTGCTGGAAAAGATCTTCAACATCCTCGGCTCGGTGCAGACCATGGCGCTGGTGGCGGCCAGCGTGATGGCGATCGCGGCCCTGTTGCTGGTCGGCAACACGATCCAGGTGGCGGCCTACAGCAAACGTCGAGAAGTCGCGGTCATGAAACTCGTCGGCGCGTCCAACTGGTTCATCCAGGCGCCGTTCGTGCTGGAGGCGGTGGTCGCCGGCTTGCTCGGCGCGATCATTGGTGGTGGTCTGCTCGCCTTGGGCAAGGTGCTGCTCCTCGACGGCTCGTTGCAGGAGCTGACCGACCTGCTCACGCCGCTGTCCTGGGGCAAGGTGTTGATCATGCTGCCGCTGATGGCCCTGGCCGGCACGCTGGTCAGCTCGGTCACCGCGTGGGTCACGCTCCGCTTCTACCTGCGGGTCTAGCTACCCGGCGGGTACCCGCGAGGCGCCCGTCACGTCGCGAGAGCGGCGTGGCGGGCGCCGTCACATGTGCCGCTTGTTACGGGAATCGCCTTTGCACCTTCTGTGCCGTGGGTAGCGTCAAGTCCACGTGCGGGTGAAGGGTGCGAGATGTACTCCTATCGCAGGAAAAAATCCAAGCTAGCGGCGGTTCTGCTGGCCGCGGCCCTGTTGGCCGCCATCCAGCCGGCGGGTGCCGCGCGAGCCGACCCGAGAGACGACAAGAAGCGGATCGACGCCGAGGTGGCCACGGCGTCGTCGATCCTCGAGGACGCCACGGACCGGGCTCGCACCGCGGTCCAACAGCTGGCCACGGCGAACGCGAAGATGCCAGCCGCGGAAGAGCTGGTGATCGAGAGCAAGGGCGAGGTCGTCGCCGCGCAGGTGCGGGTGGAAACCGCGCAACGCAAGGCCGCGGACGCCCAGGCGGCGGTGGCCGCCGCGCAGAAGCGGTTCGCGGCGGCCGACCGGGAGCGCCGGGCCGCGCAGGACCGGATCGGTGAGCTGGCCGCGTCCGCGTACAAAGGCGCCGGGATCGCCAATCTCAACCTGGTGATGAACGCTGAGAACCCGACCGAGGCGCTCTACCGGCTGCGGTTCGTCGACCGTGTGGTCGCCGACCAGCAGCGGAAGGTCGGCAGCTACCTCGACGCCCTGGCGGCGGCGCGCCGCGAGGAGAACAACGCGACACTGGCGCGGGCCGCCGCCGACGAGGCCATGCTCACCGCGGACGGCGCGCTCGACCAGGCGTCCGACGCGGAGGACCGGGCCGAGGACGCGGTACGCGAGGTCGCCCAGCTGGTCGCGCAGAAGGAGGAGGCGCTCAGCGTGGCCCAGGAGGAGCGGGCCGCGAGTCTGGCGAAGTACAAGGAGGCCAAGGAAGAGGCCGCGCGGATCACGGCCGCGCTGAAGGCGTGGGAGGCCAGGCAGCGGGCGGCGGCGGAGGCCCGGCTGTCGGCCGGGAAGCTGCTGACCCCGGTGCAGGGCGACAAGACCAGCGATTTCGGCAACCGGTACGACCCGTACTACCACGTGTGGCAGCTGCACGCCGGGGTCGACCTGGCGGCCGGCGGCGGCACCCCGATCCGGGCGGCCGCGGCGGGCAAGGTGATCATGGCCGGCTGGAACGGTGGTTACGGCAACTACACCTGCATCAGCCACGGCAAGTACCGCGGCAAGGCGATGTCGACCTGCTACGGGCACCAGTCGGCGATCCTCGTGAGCCCCGGGGAGCGCGTCGATCGTGGCCAGGTGATCGGTCGCGTCGGCACGACGGGCGCCTCGACCGGCTATCACCTGCACTTCGAGGTCCGGTTGAACGGCGACCCGGTGCAGCCGCTGAGCTTCCTGCGGCCGTGTCTCTGTTAGTCGGGCCGTTGCTCCGTGGGCCCGCGTCCCGCTCGGGACGCGGGCCCCTTTGCGCGGCCCGCAACCCGGGTGTCGACGGGCTGCGCGGCGGGTAGCATTGCACAGTTGTCCGAGCGAAAGAGGTCAAGGTCGTGCCGCGGGAAAAGGGCCGCAAGGTCGTGTCGTCGAATCGCCGTGCCCGGCACGACTACACCATCCTCGACACCTTCGAGGCGGGGATGGCGCTGACCGGCACCGAGGTCAAGTCGCTGCGTGCGGGCCGGGCGTCGCTGGTCGACGCGTTCGCCCAGGAGAAGGGCCGGGAGATCTTCCTCTACGGGATGCACATCCCGGAATACACGCAGGGCACCTGGACCAACCACGAGCCGCGGCGCACGCGCAAGCTGCTGCTCAACCGCCTCGAGATCGATCGGTTGCTGGGCAAGCTCAAGGACGACGGTGTGACCCTGGTGCCGCTGTCGGTCTACTTCAACGACGGCTGGGCCAAGGTCGAGTTGGGGCTGGCGCGCGGCAAGAAGTCGTACGACAAGCGCCAGGACCTGGCCAAGCGCGACGCGGACCGCGAGATCCAGCGCGTGGCCGGCCGCCGCGGCAAGGGCATGGAGTGATTTGTCCGCTATCGAGCGGTTCTGACCTCGGGAAGAATCGGGTGGCGGAGCACGTTAATCTGTAGTGGCTGCGGCAGGCGCAGCACGAGGGGGTGACTGGTTTCGACTTCGTCCGTTGCGACAGGGGAAGCGAGCCGAGGAAGCCAACGTCGTCTCGAAAATCGGTCGTTGGAAACTAATAAGCGCCAAGCAGAATCGCGCTCAGTTCGCCCTCGCCGCCTGACGGCGGGTTAGCGAACTTGTCGGCCTGGGAGTGCCTTCGGCCCAGCTAGCCGGCATCAGCTAGAAGGCTGGCCAACCGGCCCCGGTCGCGGGGGCCGCGCGGCGAGATCAATCAGCGACTGGGCCCGTCTCACCGACTCGCTCGTGTGATCGGTGGGGCCGAGTAAGGACACAGCGAGCTGCGCTCGGAGAAGCCCTGACAAGACGCCGAAGGACCCGGGTTCGATTCCCGGCACCTCCACGAGTGACAGGTGGCCCCTGTCCGCGGAACGCGCGGACCGGGGCCACTCGTCATGTCTGCTCCGGGGGCCGAGCCCCCGGAAACCCCGCGACCCTCGGTTACGTTGCTGAGCAGGTGATCGTGGGTCGTGTGTGTGTCTGAGCGAGTAGGTCGAAGGTGGTACTGGCGGACGCGGCTAGGGCGTCCGCGGCCCTCGCTTACGTTGCTGTGCAGGTGGTTGTGGGGGCGGAGTGCGTGCCGGAGCCTAGTAGGCCGAAGGTGGTGCTGGCCGAGGCCGCTAGGGCGCCGTTGTAGGTGGCGTTGCGGATTGTTGCCGTGGAGCCGTTGGTTGCTGCTGTGCCGTTCCAGACCTGGCTGACCTGTTGGCCGTTGGCGTAGGTCAGCGCGACCGTCCAGGCGGTGATGGCCGCTGAGCCTGCGGTTACCCGTACGTCTGCTTGGAAGCCGCCTGTCCACGAGCCGACCAGGGAGTAGGCCGCGGTGCAGGTGCCTGGGCCCGTGGGTGGGTTGGTCGGCGGGTTCGTCGGCGGGTTCGTGGGTGGGTTGGTCGGCTGGTTCGTGGGTGGGTCTGTTGGGTTGCTTGTGCCGCCGAAGTTGACGTCGCTGCAGAAGTAGTAGGACTGGTCCATGTGGCTGGCTTGCCAGATCGTGTAGAAGATCGCGCGGCCGGAGCGGCCGGGGACGCTGACCGGGAGGTCGATCTGGACGCCTTGCGCGGCCGGTTGCCACTGCGACGCCGGTGTGTAGCCGATCTGGCTCACCAGGGTCAGGTCGCTCCAGCGCAGCGGTTGCGTGGTCGGGTCGTAGCCGGCCCGGGACACGTACACCCTGATGTAGTCGGCGCCGTGGCTTGCCTGGTCGTTGAGGCGCAGCGACAGGGAGGTCGACACGTTGGCGGCGCGCCAGTTGCCGACCGTGTCCATCGAGTTGTAGCGGCCGCCTTCCGCGTGGCCGCCGCTGCACAGTTGGCCGTCCGGGATGTTGGCCTGGTGGTTGCCGCCCAGGTTCTCGCGGTAGAGGCCGTTCCAGTTCCACATCGCGTTGGGGTTGGCCTGCCAGGCCTGAAAGCACATCGGGTCCTCGGTCGCCATCGCCGGGTCCTGGAAACGGGAACCCCAGCGCTCCCAGCAGCCGTAGTTGCGGGACGCCGGGTTGACGATGCTGCCGTGCGCGGCGGCGGGCGAAGAGGGTAGGAGAACGACGATCACGGCGGCGAACGCGATCAGCGGGGCCGCCAGCAGTCGGGCGAAGCGCATGAGAGCTCCAGAGTCGAGGACGGAAGCCGCCCCCGCTTCCGTGTCGCTACAACGCTCCCGCTGCGGCGCGCCCAGCCTGCCACGGGCCATGCATCGAAGTCAATCTTCCTCTAGTGCGGGCAATCGCGTGGTCGGTCACCACCGGCGGAGCGCCACGCCTGCTCGAGATCGTGGCCGTCGCGGGTGAGCGACGCTGGGCCGGCCGCCGGGATCACCAGCAGGCCCTCATCGCCGACCGCCCACGACGGGGCGCCCACCGAGGTCACCGGGTCGTCGGCGGTGAAGGTGTGTGCGGCGCCGCCGGCCGCTGGGACCAGCCAGCGGTCGACGGACATGACGACCCGGAGCGCTCCGTCGCCGGACGTCACGCTCTCGACGCGGCCCCAGAGCGCCACCTCGGCTCACCCGATGACTGCCTCGGCCGCGAGGCTGTCGTCGGGAGCCGCGCATCCGGCCAGGGCTGCCAGCACGGCGACGACCGCGAGCCGCCGCTTCATGCCGGGAGCACCAGTGCAGGCGCCAAGGCCACCACGACGAATCGGATCGTGCGGCCCGACAGGCAGAAGGCGCTGAAAAGCGAGACCGGCATGGGTGTACGCGCGACGTAGACCGTCGTCGCGAGCAGTGGTGGGATGCCGCCTACCGCGCTGGCGAACAGCAGGGCGGCGGCGTAGCGCGGTCGGTCCAGCAGGGCCACCAGTGCGGCCATCCGGTCGCGGAACGCCGACCGCCGGGCCGCGCCGCGCTGCCGGTCCACGATGCGCTGCAGCCACGTACCCCGTAGCAGGCCCCGGGTCGCCAGGAAGATGACGAGCTTGCCGGCGGTCTGCCCGAGCGCGGCGACCAGGCCCGCGGGCACCGGCGCGGCGTTCGTCGTGGCGACGACGCCGACCAGGTACACCTCGACGGGGGTGAACGGCTGGAACGCCGACGCGAAGCCGATCGCCGCGACGCCGGCCAGGCTGACGGCGTCGACGCTCATGCGTCCATGGCGACACGGCCGGCCGGTGCGGGTCAACCCTGGGGCGGCCGAGTTCGCGCACCCGGCCTGGCTACTCGGATAAATCAGACATACTCGACGGCATGGCGCACGCGCACGGACCGGTGGGCCCGGCGCCGCGGCGGACCAGGATGATCATGGCGGCCATCCTCGTCCCGCTCGCCGTGCTCACGGGGATCGGCCTCGCCGTGCTGTGGCCGTACACCGGACCGCAGACCATCGCCACCGACCAGCCGGCGCGGCGCGACGCGACGGTGACCGCCGTGCACCCGGAGCCGTGCCAACAGCGCGCGGCGCGCCAGTGCGGTTCGGTGTCGGTGCGGCTGACCAGCGGCCCGCAGTCCGGCCAGACGGTGACCGCGACGATCCCGGAAGGGCCGGGCTCACCCGTGGTCGAGACCGGCGACAAGATCGTCGTGGCGGAGAGCGTGGCGCCGGAAGGACCGCCGCAGTACGCCGTGCTCGACCACCAGCGCGGCCTGCAACTCGCGGTGCTGATCGGCATCTTCGCGCTCGTGATCGTCGCGTTCGGACGCTGGCAGGGCGTGGCGGCGCTGATCGGCCTGGGTGTCAGCTTCGCGATCCTGCTGACGTTCATCCTGCCCGCGATCGCCGTCGGCAAGCCGCCGCTGCTGATCGCCATCGTCGGCTCGGCCGCGATCATGTTCATGGTCCTGTTCCTGACGCACGGCTTCAGCGTGCAGACCTCGGTCGCGGTCCTCGGCACGCTGGTCAGCCTGACCCTGACCGGCGGGCTCGCGGTGGCGGCGACGTCGGCGTTGCACCTGACCGGCTTCGGCAGCGAGGACACGGGCCTCCTGGCGGTCTTCCTCGGCGAGATCGACCCGCGTGGCCTGCTGCTGGCCGGCATCGTGATCGGGACACTCGGTGTGCTCGACGACGTCACGGTCACCCAGGCGGCCACGGTGGGCGAACTGGCCGCGGCGAACCGGACACTCGGCGCCAGGGCCCTCTACCGTTCCGCCACGCGCATCGGCCGGGCGCACATCGCCTCGACGGTCAACACCATCGTCCTGGCGTACGCCGGCGCGTCGCTCCCTCTGCTCCTCCTCGTGATCATCGGTGGGCAGTCGGCGTCGACGATCCTCACGAGCGAGTTCATCGCGGACGAGATCGTCCGCAGCGTGGTGGGCACGATCGGCCTGGTCGCCGCGGTGCCGGTCACCACGGGCCTGGCTGCGCTCGTGACGGCGCGGCGCTAGCCTGTGTGGCATCGACGACGAGCTGTTTAGTTGGCTCCTCGACGGCGACCCGGCGGTGCGCTGGCGTGTCCTGCGCGACCTGACGGGCGCCGCCGAGCCGTCGGACCGCGCCCGGATCGCCACCGAAGGCTGGGGCGCGCGCCTGCTCGCGGCGCAGTCCCCGGACGGCAACTGGGGCGGCGGGGTCTACACGCCGAAGTGGACGTCCACGACGTACACCCTGCTGCACCTGCTCTGGTTGGGCCTGCCGGCGGGCCACCCGGCGGCGCTGCGCGGCTGCGAGCGGCTGTGGGAGTGGGACGACCGCCGGCGGGTGTCGGAGACGTGCAGTGTCGATGTTCGCGCGGATCTCGTACACGTTCGGCTACCGGACGGCGCGGGTGGACGACGCGCTCGCCTTCCTGCTGGACCAGCAACAGACGGACGGCGGCTGGAACTGCGCGGCCCGCGGCGACCGCTCGAAGCACAGCTCGTTCCACACGACCGTGATGGCGCTGGAGGCCCTGACGGCCGCGGGCGCTGCTGACACGACCGCTGTCCGGCGCGGGCTGGACTTCTTCCTTAACCACCGCCTGTACCGCTCGCACCGCACGGGCGAGGTCGCGATCCGCGCCAGCACACGATTCCCGGCGTTCCCGGAGTGGCATTTCGACGTGCTCCGAGGGCTGGAGCTGTTCGCGGACACGACGGACCCGGGCGACGAGCGCCTGACGGACGCGGTCGACCTGGTCCGCGCGGCCCGGCGGGCGGACGGCCGATGGCCGCGCTACCAGCAGTACGCGGGCCCGCAATGGTTCACGTTGGAGCCGCCGGGCCCCAGCCGCTGGACCACAACCCGAGCCCTCCGCATCCTCACCTGGTGGGACGGGAATCAGCCGTCCTCATCCGGCGGCACGATCCGATAGTTCGGCACGATCGCGCGTCGGCCCGCCTCCGAGAGGTCCGGCGCAAGCACGGTCGCACCCTCGGGAATCGCCGCGCGGGACACGAAAATGCCCCAGAGACAGGCGTCGCACCACAACGAACCGAACCCGACCCCGTCCCCGGTGAACACCAGCCGCAGCCGATGCTGCCCACAGTTGGGACAGGCGACATCGGCGGAACCAGGCACGCCACGTAGACCGCCAGCGGCTTCGCCGTCGGTGCGCGGGTATGGCGTCCCGCTGCGGAGCTGACCGACGTGGTAGCGCTCGTGGTAGAGGGTACGGGCCATCTCCTGCTCGTTGGCGAACGCGTCGCGGGCCAGCACCACCTGCTGCCGGCTGTTCGTGAAGCCGAAGTACCCGACCTCGTGATCGCGGACGCGGATGTGAACGTCGTCAAGGTCGATGCCATAGCGCCGTCCGACGGCATAGGCGGTCTCCGGCCGCATCGGGGACAGCCGGGGCCCGGGAAGGAGACCGTTGGGCCGACCGCGGCTGTGCAGCTCCGGGCCGGCTGCCGAGGGACGCGACCGCCGCCGTGACTTGCGAAGAAATCTCAGAGCGGCGCGGATGATGGAGCCGCGCCCGTTCGGCATGCAGACATTCTAGGGCTTCTACGTGTTAGGCGTGAGTCCCGGTGGGTGCGACTCGCACCGCGGCGACCGCGCGCGAGAACCTTGTGCCCGGGAGCGTCGCCGCTACCGCGAGCGCGTCCGGCCACTCGTCGACGTCCCGGAGCACCGGCAAGGTTGCCACCCGTAGGCCCGTCAGCGCCGCCAACGTGAGGCGCCCCGTGTCCGGTGTGGACATCGGCACCTTGCGCAGGACAGCGGCTCGCGCCGGGTCGCGTAGGCCCAATGCCCACCAGCCCCCGTCCACCGCCGCGCCCAGGGCGGCGTCCGCCGTGCCCAGCTGGGAGACCGCGGCCGTCAGGGACGTCGGGGTCAGCTGCGGCGTGTCCATGCCGATCTGCAGGATCGGGTGGCCCGGAAACGCCGCCGCCGCGTCCGTGTGGGCGTTGGCCAGGCGGTCGGCCAGCCCGGCGCCGCGCTGGGGGAGCACCGTCCAACCGGCCAGTGCCGCCCGGAGCCTGGCGTCCGGCCGGCCGGCGCACGCCAGCACCGGGATGACCCTGGCGGTCGCGCGGACCGTGTCGAGGGTGTCGAGGAGGGCGGCCGCCGCGATCCGGGCCGCCTCGACCGGTGTGGCCGGCGGGCACAGCCGGGTCTTCACCTGACCGGGCACCGGTGCCTTGGCCATCACCAGCAGCACCGTCACCGGGGCATTCCGACCGTCCGCAGCACTGCGGCGAAGTCGCGGGTCGCGCGTAGCGTGCCGCGGACCGAGCCCGACACCTTCGACCGGGTGCCGGCGGCGCGGGGCGCGTACCGGACGTCGATCTCCTGTATCCGCCAGCCCGCGCCCGCCGCCCTGATCAGCAACTCCAAGGGATAGCCGAACGCGCGGTCGCGGACGCCGAGGGCGAGCAGCGCTTCCCGCCGCGCGACGCGGATCGGGCTCAGATCACGCAGGGGTACGCCCCGGCGGCGCAGCAGCGCGGCCACCAGCGCCGTGCCGGCTCGGGCGTGCCACGGCCAGACGCCGCGGGCCAGGGGGCGCCGACGGCCGACCGCGAGGTCCGCCGAACCGGCCGCGACCGGAGTGACCAGGGCGGGCAGCTCGCCCGCGTCGAAGGAGCCGTCGGCGTCCAGCACGCACACGAGATCCGCGGTGGCGGCCGCCAGGCCCGCGTGCACCGCGGCGCCGTAGCCCCGCCGTGGCTCGTGGACCACCTGTGCCCCGTGCCGGGCGGCCACCTCCGGCGAACCGTCACGCGACCCGTTGTCCACCACGATCGCCCGGTAACCGGGCGGCAGCCCCGCCAGCACGCCCGGCAACGCGGCCGCCTCGTCGAGGCAGGGCAGCACCACGTCGATCGCAGACAGCAGGGCCATGCGCTCGACGCTAGGCGCGGACGGCGCCAGCCCGACAGTGAAAGGCGATTACACCGCCGGACCGGTGACGCGATCCCGATTTCGGCCCGGCGGGCGGGGCAGCGACCGTAACGTTCGATAGTCATGGCCGCTCTCGTCGAAGCCGCGGCGGACCGCGCCCGGACCCGCCGGCTGAGCCGCGCCGATCTCGTCGTGCTCGGTGCCGAAGCGGTGTTGGTCGCCGCCGCGGGAGTGGTCGGCCTGCTGCTCAACCGCCGCGGTGTGGGCCTGCACGCCGACGCGGCTCCGCTCTACGCGACCTGGCGGCCGCACGTCGGCTGGGGTACGCCCGCCGCCGTGCTGGTGGCGGTCGTCGTGACCGGCTGGGGTGTGCCGTGGGCGCGGACCGCCCGGTGGGGCGCGGTGCTGGGCGCCGCCTGGCCGGCGGCCGTGGCATGGACGCTCGCACTGTCCATGGTGGATGGCTGGTCCGCGGGCCTGGTCCAGCGGCTGACCGTGCAGGCGGAGTACCTGACCGAGGTGCCAGGCGTGACCGACCTCGGCGCGCTGCTGCCCGGGTTCGCGGACCGGATCCTGGACTTCCAGCCGGGCTCGTGGTCGACGCACACCGCCGGCCACCCGCCCGGCGCGTTGCTCGTGTTCGTCCTGCTCGACCGGGTCGGTCTCGGCGGAGGCACGGCCGCGGGGCTCGCGTGCGTCCTGATCGGCGCGACGGTGGTGGTATCGGTCGCGGTGACGCTCCGCGCGCTCGGCGCCCCGGATGCCGCCCGCGCCGTCGTGCCGTTCCTCGTGCTGCTCCCGGGCGCGGTCTGGACAGGCGCCTCCGCGGACGGCATCTTCGCCGCCGTGGTCGCCGCGGGTGTGGCCCTGCTCGTGGTTCGCGGCCCGGTCGTGGCGGCGGCCGGCGGCCTGCTGCTCGGGTGCGCGCTCTACCTGTCCTACGGGTTCGTCCTCGTCGGCTTCCTCGCGCTGGCCGCGATCGTGTTGCGACCCAACGCGCGCCCCGCGGCCCTGCTCGCCGCGCTGGCCGGCGTCGCCACGGTCGTCGGTGGCGTGACGCTGGCCGGCTTCAACTGGTGGACCGGCTATCACCTGGTGGTGGAGCGCTACTACCAGGGCTGGGCGGCGGAGCGTCCGTACGCGTACTGGGTCTGGGCGAACCTGGCCGCGCTGATCCTCTCGGCCGGCCCAGTGGTCGGCCCGGCACTGCGCCGGGCGGTCGGTGCCCTACGGACCCATCGCCTCGCCCTGCTCCCGTTGGCCGCCGCGCTGGCCGTCGCGGTGGCGGACCTCTCCGGGATGAGCAAGGCCGAAGTCGAGCGGATCTGGCTGCCGTTCGTGGTCTGGCTGCTGGCCGCGACCGCCCTGCTGCCCCCGCACACGCGGCGTTGGTGGCTGGCCGGGCAGGCGGCGACCGCGCTGGCCGTCAACCACCTGCTCTGGACGGTGTCCTGACAGGGGCGCGCAGCGGATCAGTGGCGAAGGCGGCGACGCCCTCCGCGAAGCCGACCCGCGCGGTGAAGCCGAGCAGCTCCCGCGCGCGCCGCGGGTCGGCGACGACGTGCCGCACGTCGGCCGCCCGGGCTTCGCCGACCACCAGCGGCGCCGGGCCGGCCATCGCGGCGGCGAGCGCGCCGGCCAGCTCGCCGACCGTGTGCGGCTCGCCGGAGCAGACGTTGACCGGCACCAGCGGCTCGCCCGGCCGAGCCGACAGCGCGAGCAGGTTCGCCCTCGCGACATCCGTGACGTGCACGAAGTCGCGGCGCTGCCGGCCGTCCTCGAACACCCGCGGTGCCGATCCGGCGGCGAGGGCCGAGCGGAAGAGGGCGGCCACGCCGGCGTACGGCGTGTCGCGCGGCATCCGCGGCCCGTAGACGTTGTGGTAGCGCAGCGCCCAGACATGAGCGTCGGTCTGCCGGGCCCACGCCGCCGCGAGGTGCTCCTGCGCGAGCTTGGTGGCGGCGTAGGTGCTGCGCGGCTCGAGCGGCGCGTCCTCGGGCACCAGCAGCGGTCGCAGGGTCGCGCCGCAGGCGGTGCACGCCGGGTCGTAGCGGCCCGCGGCGAGGTCGGCGTCGGCGCGTGGCGCGGGGCGGACGACACCGTGCCGTTCGCACTCGTAGCGGCCCTCGCCGTAGACCACCATGGAGCTGGCCAGGACCAGGCGGCGCACGCCGGCGCGATGCATCGCCGCGAGCAGGACCGCGGTGCCGTAGTCGTTGTGGCTGGCGTAGTCGGGGGCGTCCGACGGGTCGATGCCGTGGCCGACCATCGCCGCCTGGTGGCAGACCGCGTCCACGCCGGCGAGCAGGCGGTCCAGCAGGGCCGCGTCGCGCACGTCCCCGCGTACCACGTCATGTCGTTGCGACCAGGGCGGCAGCTCGTCGCCGTGTGCCTGGGGCAGCAGCGCGTCCACCGCGACCACCTCGTGGTCGTGCGCCACGAGCAGGTCCGCGACCTGGGATCCGACGAAGCCGGCGGCGCCGGTGACGAGTATCCGCATTCCGCTCAGCGTAGGGAAGGTATGCCGCAAATCCGGCCAGGCCGGGCCGTCCGCGCATAGCCTGCCGGGGAGGGTCCGCACGCCACACGGGAGGACGACGGTGTCTGACGGCGCGCCGCGTACGCTCTGGCGGAAGCTGGACCGGCATCCGCCGCCCGGCGTCGAGGCGGTCCGGCGCAACTGGCGCAGCCCGCTGCGCGGGCCCCGCCTGACGTCCGTTTTCGGGCTCGTGCTGCTCCTCACCCTGCCGTTGGTGATCATCACCGGGCTGCTCGACTACGCGGCCTACGGCCCGCAGTTCGATCAGGCCTTCCCGCAGAACGTTGGCTGGCTGCGGTTGCCGCCCTTCGACTGGCCGACCCGGCCGTCCTGGCTGTTCCGGCTCACCCAGGGACTGCACGTGGGGCTCGGGATCGTGCTCATCCCGGTGGTGCTGGCCAAGCTCTGGTCGGTGATGCCCAAGCTCTTCACCTGGCCGCCGGCCCGCTCGGTGGCGCAGGTGCTCGAGCGCCTTTCACTGCTCCTGCTCGTCGGCGGCATCCTGTTCGAGATCGCCACGGGCGTGCTCGACATCCAGTACGCGTACCTCTTCGGCTTCGACTTCTACACCGCGCACTACTTCGGCGCGTGGGTGTTCATCGGCGCGTTCGTCGCCCACGTCGTCATCAAGCTGCCCACGCTCGTCGCGGCGCTGCGCCGGTCGCGGCCGGAGCCGGTGGATCCGGACCTGGTCGCGTCCCGGCCCGGACCGGTGACGCTGAGCCGGCGCGGCGCGCTGGCCCTCGTCGGCGGCGGCTCGTTGCTGCTGGCCGCGCTCACGTTCGGGCAGAGCATCGACGGTCCGCTGCGCCGCACGGCACTGTTGCTGCCGCGCGGCCGCAACCCGGGTGAGGGACCGAACGGCTTTCAGGTCAACCGCAGCGCTGCCGCGGCCGGCATCCGGGCGGCCGACACCGGACCGGCCTGGCGGCTGACCCTGACCGGCGGCGGGCGCACCGTCCAGTTCGATCGCGCCGCGCTGCTGGCGATGGGCCAGCACACCGCGCGCCTGCCGATCGCCTGTGTCGAGGGCTGGTCGACGATGCAGACCTGGTCGGGCGTACGCCTCGCGGACCTCGCCGCCCTGGCCGGTGTGCCGGACCCGGCCTCCGCCCACGTGCGCTCGCTCGAACAGAACGGCCTGTTCCGCCAGGCGACGCTGCAGTCGAACCAGGTCGCCGATCGGGACTCGCTGCTCGCCCTGCGGGTCAACGGGGTCGACCTGTCCGCCGACCACGGTTTCCCGGCCCGGGTCATCGTGCCGGCGCTGCCCGGGGTGCACTGCACCAAGTGGGTCGCCACCATCGACTTCCGGGCCGGCGATGGGTGACCGGCTCGCCCGGCTCCGCGCCGACTACGGCGCCGGGGCTCCGCACGCGCTGGTGCTGCTGGTCTGTTTCACCCTCGCCGGCGCCGCGGCCTTCTACGCCGCCGGCGAGGCCAGGTTCTGGCGAATGGTGCTCTGGTTCGGCGGCGCGGTGGTGGCGCACGACCTCATCCTGTTCCCGATCTACGCGGCGCTGGACCGGCGACTGCGGCGCGCAACCGGGACGGCGCCCGCGACCCGGCGAGCGCTGCTCAACCACGTCCGGGTGCCGGCGCTGGGCACCGCCCTGCTCTTCCTCGTCTTCCTGCCTGGCATCCTCGACCTCGGCCAGGACACCTACCAGGCGGCGACCGGCCAGCCGCGGGTCTCCTACGCCGCCCGCTGGCTGGCCGTGTCCGGCGCGCTGTTCGTGCTGAGCGCCGTGGTGCTGGCGGTCCGCCGGCCCGGGTTGCGCCGCCGCGACCGCCTACCGGGCCGCGCAGGACGGTGAGAGCCCCGCGCCGCTTCCGGTGCCCTGGAAGCCGAACTCCGTCGACTGTCCAGCCGCGACAGAACCGTTGAACGCGACGTTGGTGAACTGGGCCGCGCCCGTGTTGCCGCTGCGGTTGGCGTTCCAGGCGCTCGTGATCGTGGCGCCGGACCCGAGGGTCAGCGCGACCGTCCAGCCACCGATCGGCGCCGCGCCGGCGGTCACCCGGATCGTCGCGACGAATCCGCCCGTCCACTGGTTGAGCGCCACCGTCGCCGTGCAGCCCGCGCCGGCCGGCGGTGGCGTGGTCGGCGGGGGAGTGGTGGGCCCGCCGGTCGGTGGCGTGCTCGGGCCGTCCGACAGCACCGGGGTCTGCCAGTCCCGCCACTCGGCGAGGCTGCCGGCCTTGCGGCTGGAGATCCGGAACGTACCCGCGGCGTTTCCGGTCTTCAGCAGGAACTTCTGGATGTGCTGCTGCAGCGGCGTACGCCATTCCGGCCGCGCCGCGCAGTGGGTGCCGTCCTGCACGTCGGACCAGTACGAGATGTTGTCGCCCGCGCCCAGCGCCTTGTAGACCTCCGCGCCGCCCAGCGCCGACACGCTGCCCGAGCGGGCGGCCCGCCAGTCGACGTGCGGGTTCTCCATGATGAACAGCCCGCGCGGCGCGACCATCGCGACCACCTCGTGCATGTCGACCGGAAGCGTGTTCGGGTTGCCGGTGAACGAGCTGAACGCGTCGCCGAGCCAGGGCTGCTCGCCGTACGCGCTGCTCAGCGGCTGCGCACCGGACTCGCCCGGTATCCCGCGCAGGATCGGCACGCCCGCGCTGCCCGACTCGATCGGCATCGTGAGCGCGATCCGCTGGTCGAACGCGCCGACGGCGAAGGCGCCCTTCCCGTACCGCGAGCAGCCCGTGACACCCAGCGCGTCGGCCCGCAGGACCGTCCCGCCCGACTGCTCGACGACGTCGATGATCCGGCTTGCGCCCCACGCCCAGGCGGCGAGCAACCCGGTGCTGCTCGTGGCGCCGTAGATGCTGTAGAACGCACCCTGCTTGTTGTTGCGCGGCGTGCCCTCGCGCCCCACGGCGAGGGGGTCGTAACTGATTACCGCCGCGCCCGCGGCCCGGATCGTCGCGGTGTCGGCGCCGAACCCGCCGACCACGATCACGGCCGGGAAGGGCCCGCTGCCGCTGGGCAGTTGGACGCCGGCCGAGAAGCTCGCCGAGCGGCCGTTGTGCGTCACGTTGACGGTGATGCCGCTGCTGGACACCGTGCCCGTGACGCTCGCCGGCTTGCCGGGCTTGTCGCCGTACACGTGGCGCTCGGCCAGCTCCTTGATCTCGGCCCGCCGGCACCGCCAGTCGGACCTGGACGTGATGCGGGTGCCGTCGAACTTCCGGAACGGATCCGGAAGCCGCGGGTTGGCGGTCAGGCCACCGGTGCCGGGCACCGGGCAGCCGGCGCCATCGTCCTCGACGGCCGCGAGCGCCGGTGCGGCGCCGAGTGTCACGGCCACCACCGAACCGGCGAACGCGACCAGCGCGGTCAACAGCAGCACGATTGTCGAACGACCTCTCACCTGAGCTCCCCTTCCAGCGCGGACGGCGACCTCGATCAATCGATGCCCACGGATGTAGAGGTCGAGAGCCCAGAATCAGCCCACGCAACGGCACACGTCAATGTGTTCCGGGAAGTTTCGGTCAGCTGCGGAGGTCCCGGCGGTTGAAGACCACCGAAGCGACACCACCGAGCACCAGCACGGCCGCGGCGAGGACGCCGAGGTCGCCCCACTGGAAGCCGTTCCGCAACGGTTCGTGGCCGATGTAGTAGTGGAACGGCGAGAGGTAGCGGGCGGGGCCGACGCCGATCTGGCCGGCGAAACTGTGCGCCGCGTACGCCAGGACGGCGACGGCCGCGGTGCCACCGAGCGTCGTACCGCGGCTCCCGGTGACGGCGCCCAGGGCGAGCGCGAACGCACCGAGCGCGGTGGACAGCAGCGCCAGGGCGACGCACTGCGCGGCGAACTGGCCAACGCTGACGCTGTCGAGCGAAGCGCTGGACCGCACCGCCAGCATGGCGACCAGGACGAGGCCGGCGAGCAGGCCCGCGCCGATCGCGAGCGCGCCCAACCGTGACCACACCAGCTTCGTCCGGCTCACCGGGTGCGCGAGAAGCAGGTCCAGACCGCCGGACTCCTCATCGCCCGCGACCGCCCGGGCGCCGGTGGCGACGCCGTAGATCACGGCGATCAGCGGCACGATGATGCCGAACACGCTGGACCCGAGGTAGCCCGCGGCGCTGCCGAGGTCGTCGAGGTTGAGGGCGTCACGCAGACCCGGCGACATGCCCTCGACCGCGTCGCCCATCGCGCCGCCGTCGACCTGCGGATAGAAGCTCGCGTAGAGCATTCCGACCAACGCGGTGCCGACCGCGAAGCCGGCGAGGCCGCGCCGCGCGTCCCACAGGGTCTTGGTCAGGACGTCAGGCACGGCTGGTCTCCTCGATCGTGGTCTCGCGGTAGTGGGCGAGGAACAGTTCCTCGAGATCGGGCTCGCTGGCCCGCAGGCTGGCGACGCGGTGCCGGGCGAGCACCCGGATCAGCTCGTCCGGGTTGGCGCCGAGCGTGAGCCGGACGACCGGACCGTCCACCGTGAGGTCCGAGACCCCTGGGACCGCGGCGAGCGCGGCCGCATCGACCGGACCGGCGAAGACGATCTCGAACCGGTGCACGGCGCGGTCGCGCAACCGGTCGACGGTGTCGAGAGCGACGAGGCGGCCGGCGCGGATGATCCCGACGCGGTCCGCGACCGCCTCGACCTCCGACATGATGTGCGAGGACATGAAGACGGTCTGCCCGGCGGCCTTGGCGTCGCGGACGAGGCCGAGGAAGGTCTGCTGGACGAGCGGGTCCAGCCCCGACGTCGGCTCGTCGAGGATCAGCAGGTCAGGTTGGTGCATGAAGGCCTGCACCAGGCCGACCTTCTGCCGGTTGCCCTTGGACAGGGTCTTGATCCGGGCCGCCAGGTCGAGGTCGAGCCGCGCGGCCAGGTCGTCGATCCGCTGCCGGGCCACGCCGCCGCGCACGGCCGCGAGAAAGCTGAGGCACTCGCCGACCCGCTGGCGGGGGTTGACCACGAAGTCGCCGGCCAGGTAGCCGATCCGCCGGTGGAGGTCCACCGCGTGCGCCCGCGGATCACGGTCGAAGACCCGGGCCTGGCCGGCGGTCGGCCGGATCAGGTCCAGCAGCAGCCGGATGGTGGTCGACTTCCCGGCACCGTTCGGGCCGAGATATCCGAAGACCTCGCCGGCCCGCACCGTCAGGTCGAGGTCGACCAGCCCGCGCCGGGACCCGTACGACTTGGTCAGCTTCTCCAAGCGGATGACATCTTGCATGCCTTGGAGCGTACGCAGATTTCAGAGATCTCTGAAAGTTTAGAGGCGTTAAGATTTCGTCAGGATCGGGTCGACGATGGGATCGTGACGTGGTGCTGAGTGAACCGGCGGAGCGCCTGGCGCTCGCCCTCACCGAGGGTGGCATGCAACGGATGACGGCTCGCGTGCTCGCCGCGCTGCTCTTCACCGACCAGGAGACGATGACGGCCGGCGACCTCGCCGAGACGGTGGGCACGAGCTCCGGCAGCGTCTCGGCCGCGGTGAAGTCGCTGACGGGCGTGGGGCTGATCGAGCGCGTGCCGGCACCGGGCAGCAGGCGCGAGCACTTCCGGATGCGGGAGTACGCGTGGGCGACCCTGATGTCGGGCCAGAACCGGCTCGTCAAGCTGATGATGGACGTGGCTGACCAGGGCATCGCCGCCGCCGGCGCGGACACACCGGGCGGCCGCCGCCTGACCGAGATGCGCGACTTCTACGCCTACCTCTGGCAGCGCCTCCCGGAGCTGATCGACAACTGGAAGGCCGCCCGGGCGGGCAGGTAGCGCGCCCGGGCGGCCGCCGGTCAGCCGACGACGTCGACCTTCGGCTCCTCGATCTCGTCGCGGCCGTCGCGGCCGTCGCGCTTGTCGCGGGCCGACTTGATCAGGCTCGCCACCGTGGCGATCAGCAGCGTGCTGATGATGATCGTCAGCGACAGCCAGATCTCGATGTGCGGTGCCCACGAGACGTGCTCGCCGCCGTTGATGAACGGGACGTTGTTGTCCGCCAGCGCTTCCAGGACCAGCTTCACGCCGATGAACCCGAGCACGACCGCCAACCCCAGGTTGAGGTAGACCAGCCGGTCGAGCAGGTGCCCGAGCAGGAAGTACAGCTGCCGCAGGCCCATCACCGCGAACACGTTCGCGGTGAAGACCAGGTAGGGGCTCTTCGTCACGCCGAAGATCGCGGGGATCGAGTCCAGGGCGAAGATCAGGTCGGTGGTGCCGATCGCGATGAGCACGATCAGCATCGGGGTGAACAGCTTGCGACCGGCGGAGACGGTACGCAGCTTCACGCCGTCGAAGTCGTTCGAGAACGGCACCGCCCGGCGTACCCACCGGATGGCGATGTTCTCGTTGAAGTCACTGCCGCCGTGCGCCTCCTGGCGCGCGAAGCTGATCGCCGTGTAGATCAGGAACGCGCCGAAGATGTAGAACACCCAGGCGAACTGCGAGATCAGCGCGGAGCCGGCGGCGATGAAGGCGCCCCGCATGACCAGCGCCAGGATGATGCCGATCAGCAGCACCTCCTGCTGGAGATGCCGAGGCACGGCGAACCGCGACATGATGATCACGAAGACGAACAGGTTGTCGACGGAGAGGCTGTACTCGGTCAGCCAGCCCGCGTAGAACTGGCCGGCGTACTCGCCGCCGCTGAAGACCCAGATGCCCACGCCGAAGACCAGCGCGAGTCCGACGTAGAGCGAGACCCAGAGGGCCGACTCCCGGGTGGTGGGCTCGTGGGGGCGGCGGCCGATGATCAGCAGGTCGACGAGGAGCACGGCGACGAGCACGACAAGGGTGACGGCCCAGACGGCACCCGAAACGTCCATGGTGTTCAATTTTCCTCCGGCAGGCACACAGCGTCACGAGGACGCCACTGATGGTGGCTGTCGGAGGTCTCTTCCATCACGGCCGTCGAGCTGCCGGACCGGCTAGGCCGGGCCGACGCCCGACCTGAGTCGGGCGGCAGCCGTGCTGACGACCACGCCGCGAAGGAATACTCCCCTCCGCGCGCAATTGTGACGTACCAGCGTCCGCTACACCAAGCGGCCCGTGGCGACGAGCTCCTTGTACCAGTGCGCGCTCTGCTTCCACGTGCGCACCTGGGTGTCGTAGTCGACGCGGATGATCCCGAACCGGCGGTCGTACCCGTAGCCCCACTCGAAGTTGTCGAGCAGCGACCAGACGAAGTAGCCGCGCACGTCCGCACCCTGCGCCCGCGCGGCGGCCACGGCGCCGATGTGGTCACGCAGGTACGAGATCCGCCGCTCGTCCTGGATCGTCCCGTCGGGCGAGACGACGTCGTCGAACGCGGCGCCGTTCTCGGTGATCATCAGCGGCTGGTTCGGGTACTCGCGCTGCATGCGCAGCAGGAGCTCCGTGAACGCCGGCGGGTCGATGTTCCAACCCATCGCCGTGTACGGGCCCGGCTGCGGCAGGAACTCGACGTTGTCCGCGGCGACCCACGGCGAGGCGGCCGACTGGCCGTGCCCGTCGGCGCTCGACCGCTCGGAAACGCCGTCCCAGGCCCGGACCAGCGTGCTGGAGTAGTAGTTGACGCCCAGCACGTCCAGCGGCACCGCGATCAGCTTCTCGTCGCCGTCGTGGACGAACGACCAGTCCGTGACGGCCGCGGTGTCGGCCAGCAGGTCGGCCGGGTAGGCGCCGTCCAGCATCGGGCCGAGGAACGCCCGGTTGGCCAGCGCGTCGATCCGCCGCACCGCGTCGAGGTCGGCCGGCGAGTCCGACGCCGGGCGGATCACGTGCAGGTTCAGCGTGACCGACAGCTCGGACGCCGGGGCCAGCTCACGCACCACGCGGCCGGCCAGGCCGTGCGCCAGGTTCAGATGGTGTACGGCCGCCAACGCGTCCGCCGGCGACGTGCGGCCCGGCGCGTGCACGCCCGACGCGTAGCCCAGGTAGGCCGAGCACCACGGCTCGTTGAAGGTCGTCCAGGTGTGCACCCGGTCGCCCAGCGCCTCGACGATCCCCGCCGCGTAGTCCCGGAACCGCAGCGCGGTCTCGCGGGAGGCCCAGCCGCCCGCGTCCTCGAGCTCCTGCGGCAGGTCCCAGTGGTACATCGTGGCCACCGGCCGGACCCCGCGCTCCAGGAGACCGTCCACGAGCCTGGCGTAGAAGTCGATGCCGGCCTGGTTGAACGCGCCGGAGCCGCCCGGCTGGACCCGCGGCCAGGAGATCGAGAACCGGTAGGCGTCGAGCCCGAGCGACGCGATGTGCCCGAGGTCCTCCTCCCAGCGGTGGTAGTGGTCGGCGGCCACGTCACCGGTGTCGCCGTTCAGTGTCCGGCCCGGGGTGTGGCTGTAGGTGTCCCAGATGGACGGTCCCCGACCGTCCTCATTGGCCGCACCCTCGATCTGGTACGCGGCCGTTGCCGAACCCCAGACGAAGTCCTTCGGAAAATCGCTCACTGTCCCACCTCAACCCGGTATCCCACCGACGATCCCGCGACCAGTTCCGCGGACACCGTCCCATTGTCGTACCGCACCTCGAACTCCGCGCCGGTGCCGTCACCCGGCGACGGCACGGTGACCCGGGTGCGCTGCCCCTCCGCGGGAGCGTAGAGCCGCAGCCGCACGTCGTCGGCCCACTCGTAGTCGGGCCGGTCGTCGCGCGCACCGAACGGGATCACCGCACCCGGCCGCGCCAGCACCGGCAGGCTGTCGAACTCGTGCTTCTCGGTGACCCAGGCCGGCCCGGTCAGCTGCGCACCGGTGACGATGTGGGTCCACGTGCCGGCCGGCACATAGAAGGTGACCTCGCCGTCGGCGCTCATCACGGGCGCCACCAGGACGTCCGGGCCGAGCATGTACTGCCGGTCCAGGTACGCCGCGGTCGGGTCGTCCGGGAACTCCAGCATCATCGGCCGCATCATCGGCAGGCCCTCGCGGTGCGCCTCCTCGGCCACGGCGGCCAGGTAGGGCATCAGCGACAGCTTCAGGCGGGTGAAGTGGCGCAGCACGTCGACGGCCTCGGCGTCGAAGGCCCACGGCACCCGGTACGAGCCGGAGCCGTGCAGCCGCGAGTGCGAGGAGAGCAGGCCGAACGCGACCCAGCGCTTGAACACCGCCGGGTCCGGCGTGCCCTCGAAGCCGCCGATGTCGTGGCTCCAGTAGCCGAAGCCGGATGCCGCCAGCGACAGCCCGCCGCGCAGCGACTCGGCCATCGCGGCGAACGTCGACTCGCAGTCGCCGCCCCAGTGCACCGGGAACTGCTGCCCGCCGGCGGTCGCGGACCGGGCGAACACCACGGCCTCACCGACACCACGCTCGGTCTCGAGCAACTCGAAGACCGCCTTGTTGTACGCCTGCGCGTAGTAGTTGTGCATCCGCTGCGGGTCCGAGCCGTCGTGCCAGACCACGTCGGTCGGGATGCGCTCGCCGAAGTCCGTCTTGAAGCAGTCGACGCCCATGTCGAGCAGGACCTTGAGCTTGCTCTGGTACCAGGCGACCGCGTCCGGGTTGGTGAAGTCGACCAGCGCCATGCCGGCCTGCCACTTGTCCCACTGCCAGACCGAGCCGTCCGCCCGCGTCACCAGGTAGCCGTTGCGGCGCCCCTCCTCGAAGAGGTACGACCGCTGCGCGATGTACGGGTTGATCCAGACGCACACCTTGAGGCCGCGCTCGTGCAGCCGGCGCAGCATGCCCTCGGGGTCCGGGAACGTCGCCGGGTCCCAGACGAAGTCGCACCAGTGGAACTGCCGCATCCAGAAGCAGTCGAAGTGGAACACCGACAGCGGCAGGTCCCGCTCGGCCATCCCGTCGATGAACTCGGTGACGGTCTTCTCGTCGTACGACGTCGTGAACGAGGTCGACAGCCAGAGGCCGTAGGACCAGGCGGGCACGCGGGCCGGCCGGCCGGTCAGCGCGGTGTAGCGGCGCAGCACGTCCTTCGGCGTCGGCCCGTCGATGAGGTAATAAGTCAGGGTCTGGCCCTCGACGCTGAACTGGGCCTGCGACACGACCTCGGAGCCGATCTCGAACGAGACGTGCTCGGGGTGGTCGACGAACACGCCGTAGCCGCGGTTGCTCAGGTAGAACGGGACGTTCTTGTACGCCTGCTCGCTGGCCGTGCCCCCGTCGGCGTTCCAGATGTCCACGGTCTGGCCGTTCTTGACGTACGCGCCGAACCGCTCGCCGAGGCCGTAGACGCTCTCGCCGATGCCGAGGGCCAACCGGTCATGGACGTACGCGCGACCGTCGGCGTCGGTGGCCAGCCCGATGCTGCGCTCCGTCGACGAGGTGAGCACCCGGTCGCCGTGCAGGAAGTCGACCTTCCACCCGTCGACGAGCGCGACCTTCGCGGTCAGCGCGCCACTGGTCAACGTCGCGGACAGGCCGGAAACGTCGACCGTGACCGGGTGGTCGGCGCCGGCGGCCACCGCGAACTCCGGAAGCTTCGGCAGCCCGCCGAGGTGGTGCCCGACGGTGACGCCGATGACGCCGTCGGCCGGCGAGAAGAACCTGACGGTGACGACCGGCCGGTTGAGCGTGTCGCCGCGGGTGACGACCTTGCCGGTCGGTGCGAAGACGGTGAAACCGCGATCGTCGAGCTCGACCGACTCGACGGTCCCGGGGCGCAGCACGCTGACCCCGGGCCGCAGTTGCCAGTACCCGTCGGTGAACTTCACTTCTCGGCTCCTGCTGTGATGCCGCGCGAAAGGGTGCGCTGGAAAACGATGAAGAAGAGGATCGCCGGCACCAGGCTGATCAGCGCGCCCGCGTTCGTGGTCGGCGCGTCCATCAGCCGGTCGCCCTGCAACGAGGCCAGCGCGACCGGGATGGTCTGCGTGCTGTTGTCGATGAGCATGACCAGCGGGATGAGGAACTCGTTCCAGGTCCAGATGAAGAAGAAGATCAGCAGGACCGCGAGGGTCGGCCGCAGGTTCGGGAACACCACGCGCCACAGCACGGTCCACTTGCTCGCGCCGTCCAGCGCTGCCGCCTCGAGGACGGATTTCGGGAAGGTGCCGAGCACCGACGCGAGCAGGTAGGTGCCGAACGCGCTCTGGATGACGGTGAAGATGATGATCACCGAGAGCTGGGTGTTGTAGAGGCCGATCTGCTTGGCGATGTAGTAGAGCGGGTAGATCAGCGCTTCCTGCGGCAGCATGTTGGCCAGCAGGAACAGGCCGACGATCCAGAGCCGGCCCTTGACCCGGCCGATGCCCAGTGCGTACGCGTTGAGCACCGAGACGATCACGCCCAGCACCGCGACCGAGCCGGCGATGAGCAGCGAGTTCCAGAACTTCAGCGGGAAGTTGACCTGGTTCCAGTAGGTCGTCAAGCCCTTGGTGTAGAACTCGGTCGGCCAGCTCAGCGGGCCGCCGCCGGAGTAGTCGGCCGGCGACTTGAACGCGTTGAGCAGCATGAACACGAACGGCACGAGCATGACGAGCGCGGCCACCGTGACGATGGCGAGCACGATCCAGCGGCTCACGCCACGGTGGTGCCGGTCGCGGGTCTTCCGGGTTCCGGCCGGCCGGGTTGGCGCCGCCGCCGGGCGCTCGAGGGTGACGGCCATGTCAGACCTCCCGGTCCTGGCGCTCGCTGCGGTACTGCAGCCAGATGAACACCGCGGCCACGATGATGATGATCAGCGTGAGCACGGTCGAGATGGCCGAGCCGTAGCCGACCTGGAGCTTCTTGAAGAACGTGAAGTAGGCGAAGTACGACGGGACGTTGGTCGCGTTCTCCGGGCCGCCGCGGGTCAGGGCGAACACCGGAGCGAACACCTTCAGCGCCGCGATCGTGCAGGTCAGGGCGACCACGAAGGTCTCCGGCCGGATCTGCGCCAGGGTGATCGACCGGAACCGGTGCCACCAGTTGGCGCCGTCGACCTCGGCCGCCTCGTAGAGCTCCGGGTCGACCCGCTGCAGCGCCGCCATGAAGACGACGACCGGGTAGCCGATCTGTACCCAGATCATCACCGCCGCGACGCTGGGCAGCGCGGTGTTCGGGTCGCCGAGCCAGTCGTGCCGCAGGGCGTGGAGTCCGATCGTGTCGAGCAGCCCGTTGAGCGCGCCGTCCGGGCGCAGGATCCAGCCCCAGACGATGCCGGCCACGACGACCGGCAGCACCTGCGGCAGGTAGAAGATGGCGCGCAGGGCGGAGGCGGTCCGCGCCTTGAACCTGCGGCCGATGACGTCGAAGAGGGTGGCGGCGAGCAGGAGTCCGAACAGCGTCGGCGCGACCACCATGGCGACGATCATCGCGACGGTGTTCTTGAACGACGTCCAGAACACCTCGTCCTGGAAGAGCCGCGTGTAGTTGTCGAAGCCGATGAACGTGGGGTCACCGACACCGGACCACTTGGTCAGCGACAGGTAGAGGGTGCCGGCCAGCGGCGCCCCGATGACGAGGATGAAGAGCACGGCGCCCGGCAGCAGGTATAGCCAGTATCCGGCGCGGCCGTTGCCCCGCTTGCGGCGAGGCGTGCGGGTCTCGGTTGTCCGGTCAGGGCACCCACGAAGACCTCGACACGCTGCTCGACACCTGTGACAACATCCTGGGCCGGTCGTTCTGCGGCCTGGGCGAC